>DAHWEW010000365.1:0-2122 GCA_027326225.1 Legionellaceae bacterium | reverse complement strand
ACTCAACAGTTGAAATGTCCTCTGAGTCTTTATTCTTTAGTGCAATAGGGCTCGAAGTAGATTTAACGACTGACTTTTTAGGTTTAACTGAATGGACAAAGGATCACAAAAATGACGGATCATTTTAAAAAAACTTCAATAGGCCTTTATGTATTATTCATCATTGTCGTATTAGCCTGGGGCTTAAGTTGGCCAGTCAATAAACTAGGACTTCAGTTTATTCCTCCGCTTTGGTTTGCTTCTTCTCGATTAGTCTTTGGCACCATCAGCATGTTTGTGATAACGATTGTTTTGAGGAAATGTATACTTCCCAGCATCAAAGATCTACCTCTGATTTTATCGCTTGGTATTTTTCAGATTGGGTTGTTCATCTTGTTGATTAATTTAGGTTTGTCTTTTGTATCTAGTGAACAGTCCGCTATCCTTGTTTATACAACGCCATTATGGGTGATGCCTATGGCCATTTTTTTCTTTAAAGAACCAAGTTCTATGATGAAATGGATAGGCTTTTTATTAGGGATTGTCGGCGTGTTGATCATGCTGAACCCTTGGAAAATAGATTGGACAGACAAATCAATGATTCTTGGGATGTTTTTTTTGATGAGTGCATCATTGTCATTGTCCATTTCCATCTTATGCGCGCGGTATATGACTTGGCATCATACACCCATTGAACTGATCTCTTGGCAACTATTGGTAGGGGCGTTGATTGTGTCCATAACCACCTATATTCTACAACCAAATCCACTGTTGCACTTTAATCTTACCGCAAATCTATGTATAGGCTATACCGCAATAGCCGCCACGGCATTTGGGTTTTGGGGAATGTCTATCATCAGTAAGGAGTTACCAGCTACGATAACATCCCTTGGTATTCTGGGTGTTCCTATCAGTGGCGTTATTTTTTCAGTCCTTTTGCTTCATGAAGTGTTTCAGCTCTATATGTTCTTTGCGTTGGTACTCATTACATTTGGATTGTTTTGTGTGCTGTGGGATGGTGGTAAAAAAAGTGACTGAAGTCCTTTTAACCCGAACTGCTCTAACTCCCTAAGTGGGGATAGGGCAGGTTGGTTCATGGCCTCTACAGGTAAGTAGAAGGTTTGTTCAAGCAAAAATTGACCACTGAGTGCTGCGTGTGAGACATGATCTGTAAATACAATCCAGGTGCTTTGCGCAGGAAAATCAATGGCATGCTTGATGACATTTTGTTGATACTCATCATCTAATTTCATCTGATCATGCAGGTGTAACATGTAATGATCGTAGGCAGTACGTAAGGTTTTGGTGATTTTAGTCAGTTTAAGAAATTGGGCACGTGTCTGATGATATGGGGGAATTTTGGGCAAAAACTTTTTTGCTACAGTGGTAAAAGGTTCACCAACCAGCCATGAGCGTGGTGCGTTTTGGGGATTGATATTGCAAAAGACACGAAGAATTCGTAATCCATGGACAGGGGTCGCTTTAAATGAATCAACATGCAAACGGGTATCATCTTTACGTTTGGACGCGTTTCTGCCTTTAATCTCAGCTGGTCGATAGCTTGTTCTACCCCAGGTGAATGCTTCACTATAATGAGGCAGGATGGTGTCTATCAAATGTTTTGAAAATACGGCAAAACGGTGCATCAGTGTTTGCATTACGTGGTAAATCTCATCAGATCCATTCGATTTGGCAATTCCGTTTAAGTGTTGACGGCAGAAATCATAACTGATGTTTTTGTGTTTGGGATGAAGAATGGCTGGGGTTAATAAAGAGGACTCTTCTTGTTTTAAAAGAAATGAATAGGTTGGAAAATAAATGATTTTCCCCTGCTCTAAAAGCTTTGTGGCTTCAAGTTTCTTGTCATGATTTATAGTATCTAGCGTATTCGTATCAATGGTGTATAACAAATCATTCATTCTTTTTGCCTTTTAAATCCAGATTGCATAGGTGATTATACCGTATGAGTTCACTTCAACACCATCTCAGTGCCCATACAGGTCGCGTGTTTATACCCGATGTGTATTTTATTTTGACACCAATAAAAAAATATAATAAAGTAAAGATGACTTTACGTTGTACTTTGGATGAACAGTCATGAATATGTACCAGCATGCAAAAAATAAAGCCCATACAAATGAGA
>DAHWEW010000364.1:0-2130 GCA_027326225.1 Legionellaceae bacterium | reverse complement strand
GTACAACAGTCCAGGCCTTTAATGCTGCAAATTAAAGAGCTGCTGGACGAGGCACAACTTAAAGTGCCTCCTAAAAGCCCTCTAGGCACCGCTCTTTTTTATTCCCTAACCCATTGGGAGTCACTCAATATCTTCTTCCTGACTTCCGCATAAATCCCTAAAAAAATAAAATTTTAAACGGGCGCTTCGCGCCCTTATTGTGTTTTATTGAGATAAGGTTCTTGGACGCAAAATGTAGTGACTACCAACTTGATATATATATTGACTTTAATTTTTTTGTATTTATACTTCTGTAAAAAAATAAGAAGTATTTTTTATGTATATCCGAGTTACTTCAACCCCAAAAAGCCCAAGAAAATCCGTGAAAGTAGTTGAGTCTATTCGTGAGGGTTTGAAGGTAAAGCAAGTCATGATACATCATGTAGGTGTGGCTTCAACTGAGGTTGAAATAGCCAAACTAAAGAAGATGGGACTTGAATTTATAGCTCAGGAGGAGTTGCGCCGTGAGCAAAGCACCAAGCAACTGTCCTTATTTGGCGAAGAAACCATTGAGGCGCGATTAGAGGCCCTCCAAGAAGAGCATTCCAAGAAACGTGGTAGAAAACCATTAACACGCTTAGAAGACATTTCTGACAATGATACGGGCATGATTAAAAATCTTGTGGAAGAGCAGCGTGTTGTAGATGGTTTGCATGAAATTGCTGGGCATGTGTTTTCTCAGCTGGGTTATGACACGATCTTATCAGGAAAGAAAAATACACAGCTACTACTCGATACCGTTTTGATGCGTATCGCAAACCCTGGTAGCAAATTCAAAGCACAGCGACTCTTAGCCAATCGATTTGCACGCGTTCATGATCTAGATGCGATTTATCGAATGATGGATAAGCTGTTTCCCAAGATTGGAGCAATCAAAACCAAAACGTTCCAAAGGGCTCAGCAGCTCATTCCTGAAAGTATTGATATTCTCTTTTTTGACTGCACAACACTTTATTTTGAGTCCACTGACACTGATGAGCTGCGTCGTTTTGGATATAGCAAAGACCACCGATTCAACACAACCCAAGTGGTACTGGCTATGGCAACGAATAGCGATGGCTTGCCTTTGGGCTATGAGTTATTTGAAGGAAATAAAGCGGAAGTTGGTACACTCCTAGCTTGCCTGGACTCATGGAAAAAATTATTTAATATTGGCTCCGTTTGCTTTGTTGCTGACAGGGCTATGATGAGTGAAGCTAATTTGGCATCCCTTGATGCCAGTGCTTATCAATACGTTGTT
Organism: Legionellaceae bacterium; assembly: GCA_027326225.1. Taxonomy (GTDB): domain Bacteria; phylum Pseudomonadota; class Gammaproteobacteria; order Legionellales; family Legionellaceae; genus DAHWEW01. The sequence continues at coordinate 851 of DAHWEW010000364.1, read as the reverse complement.
GCAGCAAAGCTGCGTTCATTGCCCCAAGAATTAAAAAGTGAGATCTTGCTAGAACAAAATTATAATGCCACATTGCTGGGCGATGAGTTGGCCTGGGCAGGAGAGTTTTCTTATAAACAACGCCGATTGATTGTATCCTACAAAAAATCACGAGCAAAAAGAGACGCTATTCAGCGGGAACAAGTACTTAATAAGATAAACAAAACATTAGGTTCAGAAGGCAACACTCAGAAATTGATTACCAATCAGGGCGTGAAAAAATACACGAAAACAGAGGCAAGCAAGACAGTTATGGATGAGGTAAAAATAGCCCAAGATATGGCTTGGGATGGGTTGCATGGCGTCATTACCAATATTAAAGAAGCCTCCCATGCCACAATTATCAGTCGGTATGCGCGTTTGTGGAAAATTGAGGAAAGCTTCCGATTAAACAAATGTACTTTATCCATGCGACCTATATTTCACTTCAAAACGGAGCGAATCCATGCTCACATTGCCATTTGTTATATGGCTTTTGCCGTCTTACGTCACATGGAATATACCGTTAATTTAACTCAGAAGATTTCCCCTCAATTTATCCTGGAGGAATTGATGGAGGTTCAATCTTCTATTCTGAAAGATACCGTGACTGGTAAACAGTACCGCATGCCAGGACGTTTCTCTCAAACAGCTAGCAAAATCTATAAAGCCTTTAATATCGTTAAAGACCAACGCATTAAAGTCATCGTTACGAAATAAAAAATCATTCAAAAAATTCAAATAATGTAGTGACTAGTTTTCAAGACCCATTGACTGGTATGGCTTATCTCCATTTTTACTTGGTAAAAGGTAAGCGTTTAATTAACCCCATC
>DAHWEW010000363.1:0-2132 GCA_027326225.1 Legionellaceae bacterium | reverse complement strand
CTGACACTGTTAAACGTATAGTATTAATAGAGCCCAGCATTCATATGTGTAAAAAACTACAGGCCAAATTATCTAGCAGTAAACAAGCTAATATTGATCTATTGAACGATAATGCTGAAAAGATATCCTTACCAGATGCAAGTTTTGATGCTGTAGTATGCACATTAGTGCTGTGCTCAGTTAGGCATTTAGAACAAACATTGTCCGAAATTCACCGCGTGCTTCGACCGAAGGGTAAGCTTTTTTTCATTGAGCATGTTGCAGCAACAGATAATATTAAGCGATATAAGTGGCAATGTCGTTTAGCTTTTTTATGGAAATGTATTGCTGCAGGCTGCCATATTACACGTCAAACTGAGAATGCTATTATTCAAGCAGGGTTTAAAATCATAGAAATTGATCGCCAAAGTATGCGTGGTGTACCCAAGATTGTAAGACCTAGTATTCGTGGAATAGCCATGAAAAATTAGTAGTGATATTGGTTTAAAAATAAATATAAAGAGTATGTGGTGAAAGCAATGAAGATCTTTACCAAAAATGAACTCTCTTAAAATAGATAACTTCTTCCCGCCATGGTTTGTTTTGGAGGGTTTGGCCGACCCGATAAATGTAGTGGTGAGTCATCATGAAACACAACATACCCAAACTTAATCTATAGAAAAGATGCCAAGTAATACGTTTTTTTTACAGAATAGTTTGCCTAAATTGATTAGGAATGAATGAGCCCATGATCCAGAACCAGAATTTATTGTTGATGAGTTAGAATTTAAAGTTACTTTTATGTTTCCAACCTCGATCAATCCACCGCGTGTTCTTCTTGGTACGTTGCATGAACAATCTGCGAAATTAAATAAGCGCCAAAGAGAGAATATCCAAATGTTATCTAATGTCAGTGAGCTTAAACCAAAAGATATGATCGATGGACTGACAGAACCAACAACGAAGAGAATACTTAGACGAGATTTGATGGGTCTCAGAGAGTTAAACGCGGACAAAACTTAGAAGCAATGCGGATTTAATTCCAAAAGTGTTTTGCTGCCTTCTTTGTTAAACCGTGCCATATGGTGTTCAATGAGTATCTCAATCGCATTGTCACGTTGTTCCTTGTTCCGTAATGGACTCAGTCGCTGAATTTCCCGCGTTGTTGTTTTTCGCAATCGTTTATCCAGAAACCAGTTCATCAGTTTGAGCGCGTCCGTGAATGTGTTTGTGGTTGATGCAGTGGTTAGTAGGCGCCGTGCTTCTTGCATATGCCAGTTAATAATTTGAATTGCCTGCTCGGTGTGAAGAGCACTTATCTCGCCCATCTTTCCTTCAAATAAGTGAAATAAAGCGGCGAGTCGCGCTACATTTTCAGCGGCTTTGCTGGCAAAATCTTTAATGCCCGACCATTGTCCTTTGTCTGATAGACCCGCCTCTGTATTATTGAAATATTGAACCCATTGTCGTTTGGCGACAGCAGACATGGTTAGTGTGGGAAGATCAATGCATCCTGCGTGTGATAGTTTCTTTGATTGATTTAGACATGTAGTGAGGTGCATATTGTATTCAGTGAGGCAATCGAGAGAAGCGGGGGGCTCCTTGTAAAAACGATTTCCCATGGCACTGGTAGGATAGGCCATTAAGCAGCGCGCTAGAAAACCACTTTGACGACTAATGTCATTTGCCATAGAGGTCATTTGGTTGAGAATTCTAGGTTGCATCATAAGATTCAGGGTTAATCGTCTGTTTTTTAGTACAAAATTTTCGGATGTTTTCCGATGGACAGAGAATGGTTTACCATCCCATGTTCTGTTGAGAAGTGCCACAAAGCGTGTTGGATTACTTTGCATGCTATGACTGCTCATAACAATTCCTGCTTCATCACTCCAGAGGGAGGCGCTTGGCCAACCGTTGGCTAGGTGCTGAGCTAGAGCTTCATGGGTTGCGTCTTCAAAATAGAGCGTAGGGTACAATGGAATGATGGGTTCTTCTTGAATTAGATTTTCGAGGTCTTCTTTGAGGGCATCGGTTTGTTTTCCTGTCGTCATCGCGCGTTTAATCTGTGTCAATACACCATCTCGCTCCATTTTCCAGGCGTTATGTAAAGTTAGTGCGGTCTGAATTTTAGGTGTTAATTCACCCCTGATAGA
>DAHWEW010000362.1:0-2140 GCA_027326225.1 Legionellaceae bacterium | reverse complement strand
GCCAATTGAATCACATGTAATCCTTTTTTGTGCTGTGGAATAAAATCTGTTCCTCGTCCACTAAAAGGAGTTGTCACAGTAATGACATTGGGCTCCCCGGCTTTCTCCTTTTTAAGCAGCAACTCACTGGCAGATTCTTCTCCGGTGATGATATTTAAAGTTTTTCCTTCAAAAAAAGAATCCATTTCTAGCAGTTCATAAAATGAGTGCGCTTTATTCATGTCTTCACAAACCAGCAATATCGGCTGACCTTGATCCTCGGTTTGAAGGGTTTCACTGATTTTTTGTTTGATCAATCCAATCTGTGCTATAGTGCTGTCTACAAATTGCACATCACCTACAATGCGTTTGGATTCAAAATGAGGAGGAATACAATAAGACTTCATCGAAAATTCGCTTAGAGCTTTTCGTAAGGCGTGGGCTGTCCCCAAGGTTCCAGAAATGCCAACAATATGATCACATGCTTTTAAAAAACTATAGGCCATTTGTGAAGCAAGAACGTCCATTTCAGCGTCGATTGGGAAGGCGTGCCCTAACCTCGCATGAATAAATTGCTGCACACCGTCATTATAGGACGATCCTTTTTGTGGGGCTTTGCTCTCATCATTAGGAATCGCAACAGTCTCTTGCCTTTCATTTTCTCCAAGAGAAAAATCTACCCCTTTCTTCAATAATGATGCTTGAATGGCAGCATCTAACCATCGATCTAATTTCATGGGTGGGGGTTGTAACAAAGCAATCAATTGTTTTTTTTGTTTGGGATCTGAGCTAGATTCAACGCTATTTTCTATAAATTCCATCAGATCATAGAGCGTTTCTCCTCGAGTTTTTGTGGATTTTCTAAAAGGATGGTTTTCATCAATCTCTCCATCTTTGATTCCAATGAATTCATTAATGAGAGAGTAAATCCAAGCATATTCATTTAAGCGCGGATCACCTCCTCCTAATGGAGGGGTTGCAACATTGTTTCTGTCGATTTTTTGAATGATAGCGTCTAGTTCATCAATGATGGCAGCGCGTCTCGTGGCATTTTTGGTCGGATCTTTTCCTTGTACTTTTTGGTTGTTAAAATACAGTGAAAACCCACTCACAGTGCTATAGTTAATGCCATGACAAGCGTAATCGGTGAAGGCTGAATCAGGGGTTATCACCGTTGATTGAGCACCAATGGTTTTAAAAAACGTTTCAGAGTAATCTTGTGTCACTAATTCTTCTTTCGCAGTACACACATCTACTGTGTAGCCATTGGCCCACCAAAGTCCTGCAAGTAAGGCTGTGGTAATACTTTTGCCTTCACCGGTATTGATTTGCATCCCAAGATTCCCAGGCTCATTCATCGACATGAGCACAGATAACATCTGTGTGGAGCGGGGGTTTTTACCGGTACTTCTAAAATAAGCTTCTCGTTCTACAGCTAAGAAATGTAATTGAGCTTTCTGTTTAGCTTTTTCGGCGCTCAATAATGCGTCTGGATCATCTTTTATCGTTTCGATGTGTGTAGCATAATGTTTGATTTCTAATTGATACTTCTGAGCCAATTCTTTGATTTTTGCCGTACTACATCTTTCAAGGGCTGTAGTACACCCTGGCAATTTAAAATCATCATTGCATCCAAGGTTGTTGACATACACAAATTGTGACAGGAGATCGGCTTGTTTTTCTTTTGAAAGACCTACATCATCAATCATGGATTGGATCCCTTGCATCACGCGAGCAACGGTATTTGTTTCCCACCCAAGAGTTGCCGTTTCTCTTGCTTTTTCTCTTGCTTTTTCTCTTGTACCAAAGGGATCAATATCTCGTTTGTTTATCCAGGCCATTAAATCAGTTGGATTTGCCAACGCCTCTGTTAGTTGTGTATACGTTGGGAATGGTTTGGATATATAAAGCTCAGAAATCGGTTGGATGGTATGAGGATTTGCAAGCAATTGTTCGATGAGTGATTGCACTTGATCTAACGCATGGATCTTTCCAGTGTCTTTTTCAGATTGTAAAGCTGCAACAATTTTGATTAAGGCTCTTGATTCTTCTGAGTGAAGTAATCTTTCAAGAATGGCAGCATAAGTTGCGGCATCTTCTGAGGTTTTACATAAGTCTAAGAGCAAATGAATCACTGAGAGTGTTTCAGGCTGATGTCCAT
>DAHWEW010000361.1:0-2141 GCA_027326225.1 Legionellaceae bacterium | reverse complement strand
AGAAAGCCCTTCGAGACGCGTGCTACGCACGCTCCTCAGGGCGAACGGATTAGGGAAAAATGGCTAAACTCGAGATTGTAGTGTGTTCGGTATATCGTGCAAATAACAATCATCAAATAATTGCATAGCAAAATCTAGTTCGCTGTCATATGCACCGTGATAATTATTTTCTAAGGCATCCTGCGCGCCTTCAATTTCACCAAAATGTTGAAGCACCTCCGCCCCTAATTCGCCGTGTTCTTGAATAAAAATTGCCAATTCGTGTACATGGGTAATGCTCTCATATTCGCCTAGGTGAAACGATCCAAAATCTTCAAAATCATGAATCGCAAATTCTTCTGCGTCTGGAATCTTACTATTAGACAACATGTTTTGAATTTCGTCATTAATGCAATCTAAATCTTGAGTTGCATCTAACCAACAACCGTGCAACCTGCCGTTATTGTATGATGCTAGACAGGCGACATAAATTTTTGGATTTAAAACAGGTTTGATAGAAAAATTAGAATTTGTTACATTACACTGAGTCATGATCACTACTCCAATAGTGGTTACGATTAGTGATATTAAGTTGCTACCAACAACCTAATATCACGACTAAATTCCCCTTTAATATTAACATTAAGTTCTTGATTTCACAATAAAAATAGACTATTTTTATCATTATTTTTAAGCTAAAAACCCTTGATTTTATTGGGCAAAACCAGCTGCTTTTGATTCCTGAACCCATCGCTTTCTAACAAATTATGAGCGTAGCGAATTCCTTTATAGATTGGCACTTTTGAAATTTGTGTCTGCTTCGTCATCCATCCCCCATTCGCAAAAATTGATTTAACGCAACAAATTGGAAATACAATGTGGAACGCAGGAGCTTGCGACGAGTAGACATTGTATTTTTAATTTGTGTAGTTAACATCAATCGCGAATGGAGGGTGGTGACGAAACCTTGAATTGAAAGCCTATCATTGTTATTTGATAATAAACGTAGACATTGAGTATGTGTTACAACGCCCCAGCCTGCAGAGTGCGCGTTACACCAGTTTTAAAAAACTTCAAGCAGCTGAAAAAGTGATGAATTTATTTTAGTCACAGCCAAATTCGCTAATTCTTAGAAACTAAAAATTTGCGTTGATTTAACCATCAGACATATCAACTTGGAAATATTATCGTTTAACCATTAAGTCTTTTTTTAGCCACCGATCCTCAAAAATTTTGTAATTGGGGATATGGGTAGCAAGAATACTTGTAAATAATTTGCTGTGATTTTGCACTTTGAGATGTATTAGCTCATGTACAACCACAAAGTCTTGAAAACTCTCATCTTGATCTAAAAGATCAGTGGTAAACGTAATGATACCATCTGTCGAGCAGGTTCCCCATTTTCTATCCAAGGACTGAATTTGGATATCCTTCGGATTCACCTTGAGCTTCAATGCCCACGCATAAACTTTTCGCCGCAAATCCTGTGCTGGGTAGTCAGATGCCATTTTATTTGCTCTCTCCTAGAAGAATTTTAATTACCAAATCAACGATCCTTGCTCGATCTTCTTTTGAAACTTTCAATAACGGGCGATAAAGTCCAGCCCTCAAGCGGCGCTCCTCATCCACATTCACAGCAGCGTTAGGGAAACGAGTAAACAAAATTTCGGACTCTTTTGAGAGTTCTTTGGGATTCACATCAGCACTTTTTAGCGCATGATCATCACGAAGAATCCAAAACACAGAGAAAGCTTTATTAGAAAGCCCACTTGCCTTAGCCTCGTTCATGGCTGCTTCTTTTTCTGCTGCTAATGCTGCAAGTACATCCATCGCCGCAAGACCTGTAGTTTTGCGATCTTCAAGATCTTTGATGATGCGTTCAGCTCGTTCTTTGAGTGGTTGTAAGATTGGTGCGGCATTTGGATCGTCGTCGATTTCTTTTTGAAGCCCACGAACTAAATTAAACACCTTGCTCTCATCAGAACCTGAGTCTTTACGTAGAGAGTCCAAAGTGCGAGCATCAAAAGTCACGGTTTTGGTTAGACGACCTAACCCACTTTGAATGGCATTTTTCTCAATGAGCTGACGTGTTTTGTATGCAAGATCAGCCACAAAGCCTACTTTTTCAGCGTAAGCATTTCTGACAGTCGCATACAAAGTGG
>DAHWEW010000360.1:0-2171 GCA_027326225.1 Legionellaceae bacterium | reverse complement strand
CTAGTGCTTTGGCTTGTTCAAGATATTCCAAACCATTTTTGACCTTAGACGGATCCAATTGTCCCCTGTCTCTATCGAAACTAAAATACTTCATCAATACATCATGTATTTCCTTGTGAAGAGGAGTGGACGATAACGTGTTAGCAACGGGATAGGTGTTGTACTCTTGCGGCATTTCTAATAATAATTGAACAGAAACCTCTTTCACTTCCTCCGTAGGATTTTTCAAACGAACATAATACAGTCTATTTTTTTTGCAATATTTGATTTCAAATAATTGAGCACTGAGAGCTGGAATGGCAAGATCCAATAGAGTTTCATTGGGATGCAAAGAAGGGAGAGGTTGCCAATCTTTGCTCATATTTAATGTTTTTTCACCAATAAATAACGTATGCTTGGTTTCTTGTTTTCTCTTCTTAATGAAAGTGCTGTCTAATCCTTGGGTGTGAAATTCAACCTGACAATCAGTCAAAGAGTCTTTCGGATTCATACCACCCAATTCAAAATACTGAAATGAAGAGGTTGGGTGCTCATTAATGCTTAACTCCGTATAAACTTCATTTCGATAATAGTGACCAGATGGTGTTGGGGTTAAAAAATCAACAGACTTAAATACCGCGGGTATGGTTTGTTGTGATACGCCTACAGCTTCTGTATCAATACCACTTTGATAGATTCCCTGTTGTTCAATTGCTTTCTGCACCAGATCTTGTCTTAAAGTCTGCCATATTGATTTTGTTGACTCAGTGTTTGATGCATTTTCCAATTCTGTGTCAATGATAGAAAACTTTGTTTGTTCGATATGGTAAGCATCTATTTTAGGAGAGAATAATACGGCCGCTTTTTGAATCAGTTCTTTATGCTCTTCTTCACTTAAGTGTTCTTCGTTTAAGTTCTGACACGTGGTGTAATCAAGAAAACTCACGTGCGTCAGATCTATATTTTGTTGTTTGCCTTTTTCTTTCATCACGAAGTAAAGCGCGGGCTTTAACTTCAAGGGTTGTTCATTATCAAATCCTTCTTCTCCAATGGCTGCATATAAAGAATTCTCATTCCATTGCAGCAATTCACCATTATTCCAAACATACAAGGGGTGTCCTTCCTGAATGATCTTGATCATATAAGACAACATTCGTTCGCGTTTTTCCCGAGACCAACTGAACAATGACCAATCCGAAAAAATATATGTCGTTTTCAAAGCATCGGTTTCGATCTTAGCACTAGAAGAAGGTTCTTTGGCTGTTTGCGATTCTGTCAGTATTTTTGTGTCTGTTGTTGCCTCTTCTGAAACGATTGTTTTAGATTTGGTCAGCAAACGTTCTGTTGCTTCACGGATGTCTCCATCAAAGATCCCCTGAGTACGAGCAAAAGCCCTGATGTTTGCATAAGCTGTTGCAGGCAACCATTCCTCTAGGCCTATCAAACCTGTTTTTCTCTTCAATGTCGGTATGATCTTACTAAGACACTCTAAAGCCTTATCAACCTGCAAATGTATAGGATAATCTTGAAAAACAACGTTTCGAAAAGGTAAAACTAAAGTTTCCAAATCGCGCACTTTATTTATTTGAGAAGTAGTAGTGAATCGCTTTGATTTGATTCTATTGATTTCGGCATCAATCACTTCCAGTAAATCCTTCATCAACTCTTTGCCGGCTCGAGGCAATATACTCATGGTAAAGGGGGGAAGCATCTGTTCTTCTTCGGCCAGCATCTGTTCAAAATCATCTTGTTGGCTTTCCTCTTTCGATTCTACATGAGATTTGACACCCTTCCTTTTTTTAGTAGCCTCACGCATCCCTGCCTCTAATGTTTTAGGCAATATATGACGACCTCTATCAACTAAAGTCGGATCAACTTGATTCAACACCTCCATCACATTTCTAGCACAATAGGTTTCATCTGAAGGAGGAGGGCCATTTTTATCCTTTTCATCTTGGCTAGAAAATTGAAAAAGGGCCTTAAATAAAGCCCAGATACTGGTACGACTTGTTTTTTTTGCCTGAAATTCTTCAGTGATCTTAACTTGCTTGGCATACGCTTCTACAAATCGTTGCCGGATGTTGTTGTTGGTATGCTTAAAAACCAGCAAACTTGAATGCATCACAGGAAGCACGTCCGCTTCACCCGAAGCTTTTCTAAAGGCCGCCAATAGATCTACCAAATCGTCCTTA
>DAHWEW010000035.1:0-11651 GCA_027326225.1 Legionellaceae bacterium | reverse complement strand
TTTCGAAGAAGTTTTTCTCTTTTTTCAGGTCAAGCATTTCGCTCATCCATGGGAATGGATTTTTGGCGCCTGGGTATTGTTCGGGTAAGCCGATTTGAGCGAGTCGGCGGTTGGCGATGAAGTGTAAGTACTCTTCGAACATGCCAGCGTTCATGCCTAATATGCCGTGAGGCATGGTGTCTTTGGCATATTGATATTCCATTGCGACGCCATCTTTGATGAGCTGAATGATCTCTTGTTTGAAGGACGGTGTCCATAGATCGGGATTTTCAATTTTAATCTGGTTGATGACATCGATACCAAAATTCATGTGCATGGATTCATCACGTAAGATGTATTGGAATTGCTCGGACGTGCCTATCATTTTATTGCGTCGTCCCATGGATAGAATTTGAGTAAATCCAACGTAAAAGAAAATGCCTTCAAAAATAACGTAAAAGGCAATCAAATCACGTAGTAAGCGTTGGTCGTCTTCTAGCGCTCCTGTTTGGAAAGTTGGATCGCCTAGACTTTGTGTGAATGGAAGTGCCCAAGAAGCTTTGGCAGCAACAGAGGGAATTTCTCGATACATGTTAAAAACTTCAGCTTCATCAAGACCAAGGCTTTCAATAATGTATTGATAAGCGTGAGTATGTAATGCTTCTTCAAACGCTTGGCGTAATAAGTATTGTCGACACTCAGGGTTGGTGATGTGGCGATAGACTGCGAGGACAAGGTTATTGGCTACCAGTGAATCAGCTGTTGAAAAAAAGCCTAAATTACGTTTGATGATGAGTCGCTCATCTTCACTTAATCCATTTGGATCGTTCCACAAAGCGAGATCGGCACTCATGCTGATTTCGTTAGGCATCCAGTGGTTAGCACAGGCAGTAAGGTATTTATCCCATGCCCATTTATATTTGAATGGAACCAATTGGTTTAAATCAGCACGGCAGTTAATGATTTGCTTATCATCGACTTGAATTCGGCTCGCGCCCATCTCTAAAGCCTCCAAACCAGTTGAACCATGGTGGTGTGTGGTGTGATCGTCTACTATGATTGTTTTTGACATTTTATTCTCCTGGTGCCTAAATTTTTGACTTGTGTTGCTTCCGTCTCCCCTGGATGGGAGAAGGACAATATTATTTTGGGGATTATTGGCATGCCTCGCAATCTGGATCGAGGATGGAACAAACCTTGGGCTCATCTAATTTTACCGCATTGAGTGCACCATCATTAATGGTTGAGCGCTCAGCATTACTGGCACCTAAACTGCGTAAATAATAGGTTGTTTTTAAGCCAGCTATCCAAGCCATGCGATAAAGTTCGTCCAATTTTTTACCAGACGGTTGAGCCATATAAACGTTGAGGGATTGGGCTTGATCCAACCATTTTTGCCGACGTGAGGCTGCTGAAACAAGCCATTTCGGGTCAATTTCAAAAGCGGTGCTAAAACGTGCCCTGAGGCTGTTAGGGATACGATTTATCGATTGAATACTACCATTGTAGTATTTCAAATCATTAACCATGACCTCATCCCAGAGGTTAAGCGCTTTTAGTTCATCGACCAAATAAGGGTTGATGACGGTAAATTCGCCAGACAAATTGGATTTGACATAGAGATTTTGATACGTTGGCTCGATCGATTGTGAGACACCACAGATATTGGATATCGTTGCGGTAGGGGCAATCGCCATGAGATTTGAGTTACGCATGCCTTGGGTTCGAACTTTAACGCGTAACGCTTCCCAATCTAAACGTTGCGAACGATCTTGTTGGAGGTACTCTCCACGGGATTGTTGTAACAAGTTGATTGAATCAATGGGTAAAATACCTTTGCTCCATAGCGAACCTTCATAAGATGAGTATAGCCCTCGCTCTTTTGCTAATTCACAAGAGGCTTCAATAGCATAATAACTGATCAACTCCATGGAGGCATCTGCAAACTCTATTGCTGCATCTGAAGCATAATCGTACTTTAATTTGTAAAGTGCATCCTGGAAGCCCATGATACCCAACCCTACCGGGCGGTGCTTGAGGTTAGAGTTACGCGCTTGGGGAACGGAGTAATAATTAATATCAATGACATTATCCAGCATGCGTATGGCGGTACGGATTGTACGTTGTAATTTTGCTTGATCCAATTTGCCATTTTCAATGTGAGCCGGAAGATTGATGCTGCCAAGGTTACAAACAGCAATTTCATCGACTGAGGTATTGAGCGTAATTTCGGTGCACAAATTAGAGCTGTGGATCACGCCGGCATGTTGTTGTGGTGAACGTAGATTGCATGCATCTTTAAAGGTTAACCATGGATGTCCTGTTTCAAAGAGCATAGAAAGCATTTTGCGCCATAATTTAAGTGCCGAAACCGTTTTATAATTGCGAATTTTCCCGTCATGCGCTTTCTTTTCATACTCGTGATAAAGCAGTTCAAAGTCTTGGCCATATTGATCATGGAGACCAGGTACTTCTTCAGGAGAAAAGAGTGTCCAGTCTGCTTGCTGATGAACACGTTTCATAAATAAATCAGGGATCCATAATGCTGTGTTCATGTCGTGCGTGCGACGACGGTCATCACCAGTGTTTTTACGTAACTCTAAAAATTCTTCAACATCTCGGTGCCAACATTCTAGATAGGCACACACAGCACCTTTGCGTTTGCCTCCTTGGTTTACGGCAATGGCAGTGGCGTCGGCCACATTTAAAAAGGGTACGACACCTTGAGATTTTCCATTTGTCCCTTTGATGTGCGCCCCCATGGCTCGTACAGGCGTCCAGTCATTGCCCAGACCGCCGGCAAATTTGGATAACAACGCATTATCTTTAATTGCACTGTAGATGCCTTCGAGATGATCAGGAACAGTAGTGAGGTAGCAACTGGATAATTGTGGTCTCACGGTGCCTGAGTTAAATAACGTTGGTGTAGAAGACATGTAATCAAATGATGAGAGTAAACGATAAAACTCAATGGCTTTTTCTTCTTTTTTCTCTTCTCGAATGGCAAGACCCATTGCCACTCGCATGAAAAAAGCCTGGGGTAATTCGTAATGATGGCCGTTTTCATGTAGAAAGTATCGATCGTATAGGGTTTGCAGACTTAAGTAGGTAAATTGCATGTCTCGTTCAGGCAAGAGAGCCTTCCCCAGTTGATTTAAATCAAATTTAGCCAGTTGAGGATCGAGAAGACCTTGTTGAATACCGCAGGTGACATAGGCTTTAAAATAGGCAGGGTAGCGCGTAGCCATTTCATCAAATGTTGCATCGGGTGTTAATTTTAAGTGACTGAGGGCTTCATGACGCAGGCTGTCAAGAAGCAAGCGTGCACTGACATAAGTGTAATTGGGTTCTTTTTCAACGAGCGCACGGGCAGCCATGATGAGAGCTTTGTGTACGTCTTGTAGTTTGGCTTGATTAAATAGATTGCGTAATGCGTCTGTCAATACAGGCTCGGCATGAACGTTGGTCAGATTACGGCAAGCTTCGGTAACGATTGTGTTCATCCGTTCTAGATCGAGCGGCTCCAATTCACCATTAGGCATCACTATGAGTGGTATTTTGCTTGTTTGTGCGTGTTGTTGACGTTCCGTGTCTCTGGCTTTACGACGCTCTTCTCGATATAACACATAAGCGCGGGCAACCTTGTATTGACGGTTACGCATTAAGACCAATTCGACTTGGTCCTGGATGTCTTCAATATGAATACTTCCGCCAGTGGGTAAGCGGCGTTTAAATGCTTGAATAATTTGCGAGCATAGATCATCGATTTGCTCATGAATACGATTAGACATCGCAGCATTTCCGCCTTCCACGGCGATATAGGCTTTGGTAATGGCTACTTTAATTTTACTTTCATCAAAAGGTGTGATTTTGCCATTGCGTTTAATCGTTTTTAATAGGCCCGGTTCATTGACTGATAGTTCTATAGGCGCATCAGCCGAAGGGTGCTTTATAGGGTCGAGAATATCTGACATGAGTTCCTCCGCTTGTTAGTGTTATTATAGCAGAAACACAATATATAGTTGTTTTTAAAGTCTTCGATAACAAGATAATGTGTTTTTGATCGAATAACAAGAGAATAACTTGTGCAATATGCTGTGGATAAGTTGTGGAAAGTGGATTGCAGTTGCAATATGTAAGGTTTGTTGACATTTCATTCAAAAACGGCTCTGTAGGTGCGATTGGCGCATATTTGTATTGTGCGCCCAGCGTTATTTACAAGCGGTGTTGCTTGAGATTGGAAAGGTTATTTGGTTTGCTGCTGATAAAAAAACCCGGCTTTGAAGAGCCGGGCGTAATGATAAACGTAATTTATAATAACTAACAGCATAAGCCACTAGGTTGTACTTTGGGTTTATCTTGAGGTACAGGAGCGCCGCTACCGGGGGCGAATACACCTTGCTGTGATGGTTTTGCTGCTGCTTTGTCGGCTGCTGCTTTGTCGGCTGCTGCTTTGTCAGCTGCTGCTTTTTTAGCTGCTGCTTCGTCAGGTGTTACTATTTTTTCAGTTGGTTTTGACGCTAATTTGCTGACTGCAGCTTGAGTTCGTTCAGAATTAGCAAATTCTTTTAATCCTGGAAGAATCAAATGAATGAGGAATTTGAAAAAGCGGTTTGTCTGTGAAAGTGCTTGGTAGACATCTTGGTCTTTAGCACCTTCTTGTGTAAAAGGATCAAACTTTTCTAATTGAGTCATTAAAGCGGATGGAAAGAAAAGCCGTTGAAACCAATTAATAGATTGGACATAAGTATGGAGCGTATCAATTTCTTGATGAGCACGAGGGTGTTTATCTTTCACAACAGTTGTGTCATACGTCGTATTAAAATCGTTTTTGATAAATGCTTCTAATGTCTTTGTGTTTATCGCAACAAGCATTTTCTTTGCCATATCTTCAGAGAATGGCTTAGGGTCTTTAATGAGCTTCAACAGGTTGTCAATTTCCGGTTTTAACCTATCGGTTAATAGACCTTGTTGATCTTTTTCATCTTTAAGAGCTGATGCTCTTAAGACAAGTTTGTTAAAGGCAAATTGTATCTGGGTGGATAGAGATGGCATATTAGCTCCATTATTGACGAAAAAGTTTGCAAATAATAATGCAAATCTATTAATAATGCAAGCAAGTCGACAATAATATTCACAGATCGTAAAGAATGATGATTCTTATGATACAGCAGCTCATTTAGATTAGGGTGTGTTGACAGTTGGTCCTACAATGCCGACGTGCCGCGCGATCATATCATTACCCACAAGTACCGAAGCATGGCCACTACGGGTATTTAGAAGTCCAGAAGATCAGCAACAATAGGCTTTAGTTTTTTCTTGTGTCTTAGGCAGGGAAATATCTTTTTTTATTTCTACTGGATTTGAATAATGTGTTGGTTTTTCTCCAGGAGTTTGTTGAGGAATAGGTTTTTCTTCATGTGTAGGGGGCAGAGGATCATTTGGAGGTTGAACCACTGCTAAAGTTGTTACGGGACTGGTCATCCCTTCTTTGCGTAATGGTTGGGGAGCTTGATGAATGGAGGCGATCTTTGGGGATGGCGGCAGAGCCGATGTAATTGGGGATCTAGGTGTAGGTGGTTTTGTGCTTTGACGCATTTGTGGTTGAGCTATTTTGATTGTTGGATTTGGTTGCATTGTAGGGGGGTGAAAAGTCGATGATAGTTGTATTTTTAAGCGTTCTTCTTTGTGAATTTGTTCAATAAACGTTGTTTCAGTGAGAGGATTCAAATTGATGATGGTTTGAGTCAATATTTTCTGCGAAAATCGCCTGAACTTGGATAGAAATAATCTCCCAATCCAGTCTAGCAGACTGTTACTTTGAGATAATGCGAAGTAAACCTTGAACGCTTTAGTATGATTATGACTCGTGGCTGAATATTGGCGTAATTCATTCATGACCGTGGTTGGAAAGAACAATTGTTGAAACCAGTTGAGGCCAAGAGCATAAGCGCGAAGCTTTACAATCTGTTTGTGATAGATAGGGGTTGGCATCATGTCTCCATGGTCAATCATGACAAGGATACAATAAATAAAGTTTATTATTTAGTCAATCATTTTTTGATTTTATCACTATGGCATCACTAAGGTTAGAATAACCATGGACATTCAATCGAAATGAAGGAAGACGAGCAATGAGTTGACTTGAACTGCCCCCATCCAGGTTTAGGGCATTGACACAGTTTAGCGGCGCTGCTTTCATGAGCTGTGCGAGTTCAGTCGTTGTTATCATGGCTTTATCAGTGACGAGTACGATGAGCTTGTTGTGTCGATCGATTCCCAAAGCAGACCGTTCAGCTATTCCAGGCCGTAGATGAGGAATGTAGCCATTAATAATAAGTCGAGGACCGCTTTGTACAGCAAATTGTATCTGGTCATTGTGTTGGTATTCGTGAGATCTAACGATGCTGGGTGTGTTATTTTTAATCATAAAAACACCCCACCAACTTATTCGCCTTATAGGATTATGTTCTTGTTGTTGATTAATGCGTAAACCTAAAGGACGAAATTTGTTATCAAAAAATCCGCCATTAATAGCGATTAATGCCCGACTTTTTCGAGCTAATTCGGTAATCGATGCTTGTTCTTTTGAAAGGTCCTTTGCAGTTATCAGGTCTAACCGGTATTGTTTGAGGTCAATTTGAAACGCATGAATATGGGCCCAAGGGGTTAATGGGTTAGCGATAAGATCTTGATAGACTAGCCCAGGAGCCACTTTTTGCCAGGCTCTGGCCAGCGCTTTTGTAACAGGAAAAAAAATCAATAGGACGATGAACGAGGCAAGAAATGTTGAATTTAATATGTTTGGTATTTGCCTTGGCATAGTTATCGAGTATCCTTCTTACCTATATTTCATATTTAAGCGAGATGATCATGCAAAAAACACTTCAAAATAGCAATAGGACCCCACTCAAGTCAATCCATGAGTTGAAGGAATTAATGCAAGAAGTGTTGTTACTCGCTCGCCAACAGGGAGCGACTGATGCTTGTGTTGCAGTGAATCAGGAGAATGGGTTTTCAACCGATGTTCGGATGGGTGAAGTTGAAACATTGGCTTTTCATGAAGCAAAAGGGGTAAGTGTCGGGGTTTATTTTGGACAATCTCAAGGAAGTGCGAGTAGTACAGATACCTCTATGACTTCATTAGCTTCGATGGTTTCTGCCGCATGTGAAATCGCACAGGTCAGTGCGGCGGATCCTTGCTTTGGCTTAGCGGATAAAAAATTGGTCAATAACGATTATCCTGAGTTGAATTTGTGCCATCCTTGGTCAATTACACCTTCAGAGGCTATTGAGCGTGCTCGGGTATGTGAGCAACAAGCAATGGCCTTTGATAAACGGATAACCAATTCTGATGGGGTAAGTCTATCGACTTATACATTCTGTAATGGCTTTGCCGATAGTTTTGGGCGTGAAGGGGTGGTGAATAGTAGCCGTCATACGATAAGTTGCTCTCTTATTGCCCAGGAAGGGGAGTCAATGCAACGTGATTATGATTATTCAACAGTGCGACATCCCAAAGATTTGTTATCAGATGCTCAAATTGCACGACAAGCGGCAGAAAGAGCGGTCAGTCGGTTGGGGGCAAGGAAGATTAAAACACAAACTGCGAAAGTTTTGTTTTCATCTCGGATATCTAGTGGGTTGTTTGGCGCTTTTATTAATGCAATCAGTGGTGCAAATTTATATCGGAAAAATTCATTTTTACTGGATTCAATCGGCCAGCAGGTTTTTCCAGCCGGATTTCGTGTGCATGAACAACCGCATTTGTTGCAGGGGTTAGGCAGTGCTCCTTTTGATGGTGAGGGGGTGTTGACACGAGCGAATGTCATCGTTGAGGATGGGCGTATTTGCCAATATGTGTTAGGAAGTTATTCTGCACGTCGATTAGGATTGGAAACGACAGCCAATAGTGGCGGTGTGTTTAATTTAACCGTTGATCCGACGGCGGGTGATTTTCAAGAATTACTCTCTCTAATGGGTACAGGTCTTCTGGTGACTGAGTTGATGGGGCAAGGTGTCAATGGTTTGACAGGGGATTATTCGCGGGGAGCAACGGGATTTTGGGTTGAGGGTGGGAAGATTCAATATCCGGTTGAAGAAATTACGATTGCAAGTAATTTAAAAGACATGTTTCGCGGGATTATCGCAGTGGGTGCGGATGTGAATCCTAATATCCCCACCAAGTGTGGTTCGGTATTGATTGACAAAATGATGATTGGTGGTGCTTAAGTTTGAAAATTGGATTTTCAGGAGAGTGCTATGAAACGATTGTCTGTCTTATTACCCATTGTTTTGGCTATGGGTATTCTTGTCTCTGTTGTACCAATGAGTATGGCACAGAAATGTTCATCACATCGTTCGTCTATTTTGACAAAAGCAGTCATTGAGTCTTCTGACCGGGTGACTAAGCTGCCAGGTTATGGATGTGTGACTGACATTGAGCTTGCTGGTCATTTACCCATTACTTCTCAAGCAAAAGCATCTCCTTCAAGTTTATTTTATTGGTTTGTTGAAAGTCGGACACATGCGCCAAATATACCGCTTGTATTGTGGTTGAATGGGGGACCCGGCTCATCGAGTTTGTATGGCTTTTTTTTTGAAAATGGGCCTTATGTTGTCAAGGATGATTTAACGCTAGAGCCTCGACAAATTTCTTGGACTGAAAAAGCACATTATTTAGTGATTGATCAACCAGCAGGGGTAGGCTTTTCTTATGGAAACAAGGGATCGTTTGCAAATGAATCCGAAGCGATGGATCAATTGTATGAAGCTTTACGGCATTTTTATGATCGATATCCTGAGCTGTTATCTAGCCCTCTCTATATTGCAGGGCAATCGTATGCAGGGAAATATATTCCTCAATTGGCGGTGAGAATTTTGGAGAAGAATAAGGTAGAGGGGGCTATTCCCTTAAAAGGGATTTTGATTGGTGATGGTTTTGTTAATCCACTGGTTCAACAAGCAAGCGATGCTGATTTTGCTTACAGTCATGGACTTGTTGATCAAAATATACGCCAGAAAGTGGTTGAATTATATCAACAATGCGCTGATGAAATTAAAAAGCATAAACCATCATCCTTTCTTGCCAATACATTGTGTATAAAGATGCAAGAGTTAATTAAGCAATCCAGTGGCTGTTCAACGCTTGTCAATATTTCTAAGTGTAAAGAACTGGATAATCATTGGATGATAACTTATTTAAATCAGCCCAGTGTTCGCGCAGCATTGCATGTGGACCCGCGTGTTAAGCCTTATTCAACTTTTGATCAAAACGTTGGTGATCAGTTAGTTGTTGGTGAGCAAGATTCTGTTGCGGAACTTTATCCTCAATTGTTGAATAACAATATTCAGGTGATGATTTATAATGGTTTGCTTGATGGTACAGACTCAAATTTTATGGGAACGAATTTGTGGCTTTCAGCACTGCCATGGTCTAAAGAGCATCAGTTTACAGAAGCACCAACGTGTATTTGGCGGGTAAATAACGATATAGCGGGGTTTGTTCGTTCTTCTTCTGGTTTGACACAAGTGAAAATTCATGATGCCGGACATATTGCGCCGCTCGATCAACCGGGTTTTATGCTTGATCTTTTGGATCGCTTCATTTATTCCAAGCCTTTTTGTTAAAACTGGACAAAAGTAAGATCTTTAATAAAGATGCAATGAATGGCGAAGTTGGATGTCTATTTTTTGTTTCTTTACTGCTGTTACTATCTTGTAAAACAATTTTTCACTTTCCTGCGATAGGATCTTTGGTCGATCTGATCGCATCACCCCTCTGCATTATCGTTGCGCGATGGCCATTCCTTTAAGAATAGTCAGAGCGGTATAGAGTTGATAATCTTCATGAAGTAACTTTTCATCATTTTGGGTTAAGGCTTTTTTTGCATCTTCATTGTTTTGTTTTTTCACCAGTAAGTGTCCTTGTAAGTCGGCTTCTGAAAATCCAGAGCGTTTTTCTTCTTCTTTTGCTTTGGGGATAAGCATTTCTTCAACCACGATATCGGGTTCTATCCCTTTTGCTTGAATAGATGAACCTGAAGGCGTGTAATACAATGCTGTAGTTAATTTAATGCCTCGTTTATTATCCAATGGTAGTACGGTTTGTACGGAGCCTTTACCAAAGCTTTTGGTTCCAACAATCAAGGCGCGTTTGTTATCTTTCAGAGCGCCAGCTACGATTTCAGAAGCCGATGCAGAGCCATTATTGATGAGCACGACCATGGGCGCTTTATTTAAAACATCGCCTGGTGTTGACAGCGCGACAAATTTGGATCCAGGAAGTCGTCCTTCAGTATAAACGATGGTTTCTTTATGACCTTTTTGGTCGAGTCCAAGAAATGCATCTGAAATTTGAATGGCTGAA
Organism: Legionellaceae bacterium; assembly: GCA_027326225.1. Classification (GTDB taxonomy): domain Bacteria; phylum Pseudomonadota; class Gammaproteobacteria; order Legionellales; family Legionellaceae; genus DAHWEW01. The sequence continues at coordinate 1,303 of DAHWEW010000035.1, read as the reverse complement.
TCTAAAAGCCCGCCGGGGTTGTTTCGTAGATCCAGAATCAAGCCTTTTAATTGGCCACCGACGGCTTCTTTTTTCATGTTATTAATGGCTTTTAGCATGTCTTGATCAGTCATCGTCTGGAACTGAGTTAAGCGTACATATCCATATTGTTTATCAAGTAATTTGCTTTGAACGCTTTTAATCAGAATTTTTTCTCGTATCAGCGCAAAATGTAAAGGTTTAGATTCACCTTTTCTGATGATCGTTAAATCAATTTGACTACCAACTTTACCACGCATCATATTGACTGCATCTTGAAGGGTCATACCTTGTACGGATTTATTGCCTAATTTGATGATATAATCACCGGGTTTTATGCCACTTTTTCCAGCAGGGGTATCAACAAGTGGGGTAATTACTTTAATGACGCCATCTTCCATGGTCACTTCGATACCTAATCCGCCAAATTCCCCATTGGTTGCGGTTTGTAATTCATTAAAATCAGTTTCATTGAGGTAACTTGAATGTGGATCGAGGCCATTTAGCATACCGCGAATGGCATTTTCAAATAATTCTTTATCGCTGACTGGTTTTACATAATATTTTTTGATTTCGCTGATGGCCGTAGAGAATCGTTGTACATCTTCCATTGAAACTCCATTGGCTTGATCAGAATCAGATGCTGATTCCGTATTAGCCAGTGCTGGGAGGGGACTAAGTACGAAGATTGTGAAAACGATGAGAAGATTTTGAGATAATTTAGAGTTAAACATGAAATTCTCCTGTTATGACAACCATTCTCGGGGTGGAATGGCTTTGCCACCATGTCTTACTTCAAAGTATAGACCGTTTTTTTTAAGTCCGCCTGTATGCCCCACTGAAGCAATTTTTTCTCCCTGATCAACGAAAGCCCCTTTCTGTTTAAATAAGGCTTGATTGTGTGCATAGAGTGTCATATATCCTGCGCCATGATCAATGATCAGTAATAATCCATATCCTTTTAGCCAGTCACTGAAGACAATTTTTCCGGCATAGACAGCAGACACTGGCGTACCTTCTGGGGCAAAAAAAGCAATGCCTTGATTGAGACTTTTTATATTTTTTGGAGATGTCTGTACAGGATTTGGTAAATGTTGGCGTCTTTGTATTAAGGGGTAGTGTTGAGTAGAAAGGCCTCGTTGGGTAAGGGCTTGGATTAATTGAGTTAAGTTGTTTTTATTGTGTTTATATTCTTCCATGATCTGTTGCTTGCTTTGGATTTCTTTGTCCAACGATAGGATCAAAGCGGCATGATAGTGTTTATTTTGAGAGAGTTGTTCTTGAT
>DAHWEW010000359.1:0-2178 GCA_027326225.1 Legionellaceae bacterium | reverse complement strand
ATTCAGTTCCCTCAACTCATTGAAGAAATACCTTCGGAATCATGGACAACTGCGACCAACTCTTTTCTTTCTGCCACCCCCATTCATCTACTAACCATAGATGAATGGGGATGCTCACTTTTAGTGCATGTATTGATCAAATATCCTAAGATCATCGAGGCTATTCCTGTTGATTTTTTTTGGAAAATATCAGAGTTGACTTTGAACAACATATCCGCAGCGCTTATACCCCTTCTTGGTCTTTGTCAAAACGACAGTGGTATTGTCTTTCTCCAATTGTTGCTCAGAAATCACGATCATTTTATTCTAGAGATACTACCTTCAATGTGGGGGCAGCGAGTGAGCCCAGCAAAACCAGTGACTTCGCTACTGTCTCTTGTCAAACATCCTCGCGGACAAGCTTTTTTGCTAGCACTATTACAAAAACATCCTCAAATTATTGCCCAAATTCCATCTCAATTTTGGGGAGAAGTTCTAGTCATTGAAGAGGATAACACAAGCACTTCTGTGCTTTTTTTGTTAACCCTCTCTGAGCTTGGGGGACAGTTTCTTAAAGTGCTTGTGGAAAATCATCCGGAGATCATTGGAGCGATTCCAACTGATGCATGGACCAACTCATTCAATAGATCAGAATCTGGTAAGATCTCAAGGACAAACCCCATTAATGCTCTTTCTAATAACAAAAGTTTTGGAATCATGGCAGAATTATATAAAATCAATCCTACAATTTTAATATCAACCATCATTGACGCAACCAATTCAAAACCAACTCCACCAAAAGATTTACGATTACCTTCATTCCATGGTTTTTTTCCTGAGGCGAATCCACCAAAAACCGATACCAAATCAGACGATATCACGCACGATCCTGCTATCCCGTCATAAACAAAGGAATACCAATGAAACAGGTACGCATTTATCAACCAGGCCCTTATGAAACAGGACAAACCATTGAGTTATCTTCAGCAGCAACCCAACATGTTGCTGTGGTGCTGCGTATGCAAAAGGGGGATAAGCTCATTTTATTTTGTGGAGATAATCGTGAATTTTCAGCCACCATTTGTGAAATCCACAAAAAAAAGGTATGGGTACATATCGATGACGTACAATCTGCCAACCGAGAATCTCCTCTTTCTATCCATTTGGCACAAGCAATTTCGAAAGGGGAAAGGATGGAGTTTGTCATCCAAAAAGCAGTTGAGCTAGGAGTAGTCAGTATTGTACCTATCATCACCGAGCGTTGTGTGGTGCGTCTAAACGATGAACGCTTATGCAAAAAACAAGTACAATGGCAGAGCATAGCCATCAGTGCTGTAGAGCAATCTGAGCGAAATGTCTTGCCCATCGTTCATCAACCTATCTCTCTTTCTCACTATGTGCAAACATGCTCCTGCAGAATGCGACTGATCCTGGATCCACAATCTCAGAAAACATGGCGAGATTATTCCAAACCTACAGATGAAATGGCTTTATTAATTGGGCCTGAAGGCGGATTTAGCCCGGAAGAAGTCTCTCTCGCTCTGACCCACTCATTTCATTCCTTACGCCTAGGTCCAAGGATCTTGCGAACAGAGACTGCAGCCATTGCAGCCATCAGTGTATTACAAGCAATTCAGGGCGATTTTTAGGGCCATGAGCCTACATTTTATTTGCGTTGCTTATTTCTAAGCATCCTTTGAAAGAAGAAGAGTATCGGGTATATAATAAGACTAAACTTTTAACCAACTGAGGTTTATTCATGAGTGAACATATTAAGACCGTTACTGACTTGAACTTTGATCAAGAGGTGTTGAACGCATCTAAACCTGTTTTAGTCGATTTTTGGGCCGAATGGTGTGGTCCTTGCCGAGCGCTTACCCCTATTTTGGAAGAAGTAGCTGCCACATACCATGATAAAGTAATCTTTGCTAAAGTGAACATCGATGAAAATCCCCAAGCTCCTTCAAAATATGGGGTCATGAGTATTCCAACTCTGATTCTATTCAAAAATGGACAAGTGGAAGCCGTCAAAATGGGCTTACTGACCAAATCACAATTAAGTGCGTTTGTAGATAGCAATACTTAATCTGAATGTTAGACCCAATTGATGGTTGAACAACTACATCCGTGGGTGTGAATCACGAGGGATTTTTTATTCGTAGCGATGCGACTCTATAATACCGTTGGCTATAAACCCAA
>DAHWEW010000358.1:0-2192 GCA_027326225.1 Legionellaceae bacterium | reverse complement strand
CTGGGTTTGTCGATCCTTACAGTAAACAAATCGTCTGAATTATGGCGTCAGCCATGATTTAGACGATCTTGCCCTGATGTATTCTCTCAAATTTCGAACCCTAAACGACATGCGTGATAAATGTATAGCAAGCATTCCCAAAAAATACTCCGATGCAAAGACAAGGGATTTGATTCAATATCAAGCCCCATCTTATCTCAACTCTTCCATTGAAGATAAAAAAAAGCTTATTTTAGATTGTCTCGAAACCTTAAATAAATCCTGGGATACCCACCTTGAACAAGAGCAAAGGGTGTTTTATGCTAAATTTTTGGCTAAATTCATTCGCCCGCTTGCCTTGCCGCGTGCTAAAGAAGATGATCCAAAAGAAAAAATTCCCTTTTTTTTATCTTTAGAACGAATCGAGCTATTGTTGCAACGCATCACCACTGAACATTCCTATTCCTTTTTTCTTCGGACCATAGAAGCTTGTATGGATGAAGTACTCATTCTTCTCACGCTGATGTATGATGAAAAACAATCGAGTCATGAAGCTCAAACCACTGTGATTCTGCTTAAGAAATTCATTCAGCAGATAGTCGATGTTAAACCAACAATAGCCACTCTAAGATCATCTGGCATGCAGGCCATCAGTACCTCTGTTTTATTGATTTTAAACCACCTGGAAAAAAAATCTGATGCAAAGTTTTCTGTCTTTATCGATCCCGCCACCTATTATGAAATTGAAGATATTTTTAACCTTTTGTTTGATCAACCATTAAGGCAAAAAGGTGGTATCAGTTTCATCTCTGATAAAAGACGTCAGGCACTCAAATTTGAATATCGAGATCATGTGATTTACGATTTTTATATCGCCCCTTTTGAGTCCGGAGTACTCTACTTTGATACCCGAATTCAGTTTGTTGATGTGAATCATTTTGTAGAGAACCAATTTAAATTACGTCAAGATTCGATCATTCATAAAGATAGACCATTGTTTGTATTGATTGACAATACCATGAGTGATGTCAATGAAGTGTATTTGCCCTTTTTTTTGATGCAGTTTGAGAAGGAAATCAGTGAGGGAAGATTATGTGTTTTTGTCGCTCATAGTGGCAACAAATACTTGCATCTCGGTCTCGACAAAGGCATCGCCTCTTTATTATTTGGGTTTTTTCAACCTGAAACATTTAAACTATTTCAAACCTATTTTGACAATGAAATACTCGAAAATAGACTGGGAGATTTTGCTTTCAATGCTCCCACAACCTTATTAACCAAAGCCTTTATTCAGTATGGAAGGGAGGATATCCTGGCCTTCTCACAAATGATTCGGATGCGAACACATGCATTGTTCGACTCCATCATCCCCCAAGAACTTGTTGATACCCCAGCTTACTTGAACATCAATAACCCCATATGTCATGCGACTTATCAAGGCCTCCCCACTGAGTGCAAGAGCCTACACAATTGTTCAGGTACCCTAACCATCAGATGTAATCAGAAAAAATTTAAATTATTTCACGAGGTGAAAAGTAAAATAGAGTCCATCATAACCACATTGATGGCACATCTTGGCATTCATGAGCGCGATGGATTTGGATTCAATGAAACCACTCATACCACGTTTTCAGAAGAGACAAACCCCCTGAGTAATTACTATATTAGAATAAGCATTGGAACAGAATCACTCGATCAATTGAAACATATGTTCAAATATCTTTGCCACTTTTTACAACAAACCAATGTCGTGATGGCAGCGCATTTAAAATCCGTTGCCCCCAAACAATCCGTTACACCCCCAGAGCTTTTAGAAGCCTGTTTGAAAGACATTGACCATCTATATCATGAAGTTTTGCAGGCATTCAGAGCCCCAAAAGTTGGGACGTTGATGTTAACTGAACCTCTGTCACCATCACCTCGAGACAGCACCACTTAGGGTGACTACATTATCTTTATTATCTTTGTTAGACGGAACCTCATTCCCTTCGACAGGGGTAAAACCAGCTCTTTTAGTTGCCGCAGCAGGAAACATAGAATATGGACTTCCACTTCTTTTTCTTTGAGCGTGAGAAGCTTTCTCATCATGCTTAGCGACCGTGGTTAAATCATGAGCAGAAAAGGCTTCTGTCTTTTCCTCGAGTTTAGCCATTTTTCCCTAATCCGTTCGCCCTGAGGAGCGTGCATAGCACGCGTCTCGAAGGACTAGATTC
>DAHWEW010000357.1:0-2205 GCA_027326225.1 Legionellaceae bacterium | reverse complement strand
CTATTCAGCTTTTCTTGCCATTGTCTGTCAAATGCATCAATAAGGCCCATGACTTGGCGAGCGGCAAATTCCTTCATTCTATTTTGAATATTGGTGACTTGATAAATCTCAGCACTCGTAAATTCTCTATTATCAAACTGATTATCAAGCAACATGGCCAAAGGAGATTGTTGCAGATTCAATTGTTGTTTAAATGCGTATTCCAAACCATAATAAGCCGAAGTAAAAATAGGGGAGCTCATCGGATCATCTAGAAACTCTTGTCTAGTCCGTCTTGCACCAAGACTTCTGGTGGCAGGCCCTAAGATAGGTTCAATGATGTTTTTGATTTCATCTGAGGTAAACGACTCATCACTTGCATCACTTAAGAGAGAATAAAGTCTATTTTTTTCTTCCTCAACTAACTGAAGCTTAGCCAGTACCTGATCGGTCGTTTCTTTATGTCCTTTAGAGCGTAGAAAACACATCAACGATATACTGTATGCATAATACATACAGTTGCCTCGACCACTGTTATCAATTTCTAATTTTTGATTCAAAATATTACCTATTGTTCATATTAGGACTATATATTTTATTATATCAATAACAGTTCGAAACACAAATGATCAATAATGTATGGCTATTACCCAAAATGTGAGAATTAACAACATGTATAAGACACTGAGTTATGTAAACCCTCATTTAAGCCGTTCAATCACCTTCTTTAAAAAACAACCGGAACCGCCTAAAGAGCTTGATTCTCTGATAAAAAAGTTCGACAGAGGGGCTGAGCGATTTCAAACAGCACACACAAAACTTCCTGTAATAGATACAGTAGATACAGGTGATCTAAGCCATAAAGGAGTCACATCAGCTTTACTGATCAATGCTATTCAAAATAATCAAACAACGCAGGCATTAGATCATATCGTTAGAACATTAAAAACGATCAAATATCGCATGATGATTGTTAAAAAACCTATTTTTAAACAATTGAGCCATGATATTTATGAGACCATTTTATGGGATATGCAACAAGGTCATCCCATGAATTTTGCTCAAATCGTCGCTTTGCATGAGGCACTACCAGCCTATCGCCAGTCCTTGAAAGCACTGAAATTTGATCCGAGTTTATTGGCAGGTTGGTATGTTTATCCTGACCAATATTTTTTTGATGAAGGAAAAGAGCAATTCATTGCTGCTGAATATAACCAACTTCATCAAAAAGAAGGGCTACGTGGGGTAGAAGCCGTCATTGATGATTTGCTGGCTAAAAAAAAGCTCTTCACAATGCAATATCCAAATGATCTATTTAGCCTCAATAGAGAACAAGTGTTGATGCCTGTTGAAGATTATCAAGCATCTTTAAATCATTCATTTAAAAGACGAGGATTGTATCTCATGTAGAATGCGTCAAAATGGCTAAGTCATCTGAGATGGTGTGATATATAGTTGGTTGGTTTGTGCGAAATATATTCTATTGTGAGCTATCTTAATCAATCAGCTTTTAAGGACTGTATTGAAAAAGAACTGCCATCGCTTTATATCAAAGCAGCTAATCTGCAAGCTTGTTCTATAGCATGACGGGCATCTAGTTCCAAAGCCTTGAATGCGCCGCCTATTAAATGTACTTTTTGACCCTTTTGTTTTAAGGGGTCAAAAAGAGCGTTCTGTTCAATTTGCCCTGTGCATAGGATCACTGAATCAACCAAAAGCAGTCTTTTACGGTCACCTATTCGGATATGTAACCCTTCATCATCTATCCGTTCATAAGTGACTCCGGAAAGCATCTCCACTTGTTTATGCTTTAAGCTTAAACGATGGATCCACCCGGTGGTTTTCGACAAACCTTGGCCAAGTTTGGTGGTTTTACGCTGCATCAAATATATCTGCCGAGGACTGGGTAGCACTTGGGGGTTTTTCAAACCACCTCGATGGCTAACCGTGATATCGATACCCCACTCATCATAAAACTGCTGAGGATCGTGGGTGGGGTTCTCATGAGTTAAAAACTCTGCCACGTCAAATCCTATTCCCCCTGCTCCCAAAATGGCTACTTTGGCCCCAGGGATTTTATGTTGACGAATCACATCCACATAGGTCATGACTGTATCGTGGTTGATCCCATCAATATCAGGGATACGAGGACTAACCCCTGTGGCTAAAATGACTTCATCAAATCCTTCTAATAATTCAAGCTGAGCTTCTGTTTGCAAACGAATA
>DAHWEW010000356.1:0-2236 GCA_027326225.1 Legionellaceae bacterium | reverse complement strand
TTTTCGCGGAACAAGTCGAGCATCGCATTGTATAGCAAATTTATACATGCAAAACTTTAGATCCTATGATTCACAATACAACCCAATATAAGATATTTCTTACAAACAAATTAGAAAAAGACGCATTGTTCATTCAACTGAATTACCTTATGATGTTAAGAACATGGAGCAAAATGATAATTCAGGATGAATTATTATAATGGACGAGTGCAAATGATTTGCACATAACATGGATGATAAAATTTAACCTTACTGAATGAAACGGATGTTCATTCAGTAAGTGCAGTATTCTTCCCCGACTATTCAAACATCTTCAGTAACCGATCATCAAAAAGGTCGAATTCAACTGAACTATCAAACTAACTTTGGGCTTACTCAAACCTCATCAGATCGGCTATTTGATGCGTTTCATTTATCTAAAAATCAGAAATATGATACGGTCTTTTTAGAAGGAGGAAAAGGCGCTGAAACGCCTAGAAAACTCAATTTAAACACAGCGATCGCTATTCGAAGATTAATTTGGTTTTACCAAGATTTTGCGCAAGGCCGCATCTCAGAATCGGAAGAACGCATTCGTCAAAAAGATATTAACAAACCTGAATTTGCGGCAAGATACCATAACGGTTTAGACATGGCTATCTTGTATTGTGGAACAGACTTTATGTTCCGCGGAAAATCCCTCGAAAGCGGGGAAGAGAAAACCTCAAAACTTCAACATGCTATGGCCTCGATCGCATATTGCAGACTAGGGAATAAACAAACTGGATATGGCAAGAATGAAGTCGACGAAAAATGTTTTGCAGAATGGGTCACTTTATGTCCTGCATTGAATGTAGATATAGCGACATTAACACCACTGAGCTACTTTGCAACTCAAGCACAATTACCTGTGTGTAAAGGTACCTTCCAACGGCTAATGAATGAAAAGCCTGAATAGGTAAAATTCAAATGCCTAAACTTCTGGACTTCTTAAAAGTCCAGAGGTACCCGGATTAAGGCTTTGTAGCAGCTGGCGTTGTTGGAGCTGCGGAAGCAGACGTTGGTGCTGTAGCCGCGGGCGTCGATGACGCATAAAGATACTTGACTACAAAAATTTTCCCAATGCACTCTCCAATAGAGCGTCCCCATTTCGAACCTTCATCAGAATTAATCCTGGCTGGCAAAGTCGAATATACCTGTTTTTGACAAGTTTCATAGATAGCAGGAATAAAACTAACGCATTTATCGTAATTGATTTTACTCTCATCAAGTAATTTTTTAAACTCTGTATCCTGCATAAAACTTTTACAAATTATTCCTGGTGATATTTGCTTGAGCATATCAAGCCATTCATCTTTACTTTGATCACCCGCAGTAGTTGACGCACCAGCCGATGTTGGCGTTGCAGGAGCAGCCGCAGGTGAATTTGCTGCTGATGTTGAAACCGATATCAGTAATGCACTTACTCCCAAGATGTTTTTTAATAGTGTATTGTTCAACAATGAATCTGTCCTTAACATGATAGTCTGTCCTATAAAGTAGTATCAATTTAATAATAGACGACTTTATAAAAAAAACATCATGCCGGTACTCTTCTAAACAAATAAACTTGAAATTGATTATTTCAAATCAAAATCCATTGATGTCTGTTGAAACCAGCGTTTAAGCTTGTGTTATCAAATAAAAAAGGGTAACTTTACACATCACTTTTATACATGGAATGAATTGCATGCAAGATAATAATAATTTACTACGGGACATAATAGAATATTATGAAACAATGAAACGCAGTCAATCCGCTCATAACGCAGCGATTGGCAACCCTAATCCAATATCAAAGCAACCTAATCCTAATGATAGTAACCCAAAACAACAAAATTGGAATCCTCATGATAAAACACATGACGATGGTCACGATGATGCACAGCCTCAAAAGAAACCAACTCCAAAACAATCTATCCATCAAGGAGATCCGGGCGATGAAGATGATCGCAATACGGACCAGTCACACGCTCAACTTGATCAGTCAGTCAGTCCTTCTCTGATTATTGCCTGGAAATTAGCTTGGCATCAACAAAAAATGTTGGATAAGATCAATCCTCATAAAACGTCATCATCAATCACTCATAACAGAGCAAGCCATTTTTCTCGTGAAGCATTGCGACTTGAACAAAAAAATACTTGGGATAGCTTGTCTCATAAAGAGAAGGCTAAAATCCTTAAGAAAATGTTACTCAACGACCGTATCGAAATCCTG
>DAHWEW010000355.1:0-2241 GCA_027326225.1 Legionellaceae bacterium | reverse complement strand
AGCTACTTAGCGACAATACACAACATGAAGCACCACCCGCATTCACATGAGGAAGAAAACATGCCTCGGCGGGCGTGGGTTAATTACTTGTTAGCCAATATACCTTGGACAGAGTATTCTCTGTATTACTCTTTTCTTGAGGCAAAAGAAAGGTTTCATCAATATCATTTTATTTCTCCGACACCCCTTTCGTCCAAACAATCGGTGTGGTACTTACATCAACTCCTCACATGGAAACCTGAAAAAAGCTTTAAAGACAGTGATCCTTCTTTTTTTATGGTTATCCAATCTCATTCCTATATTCCTCCTCAATACATTTCCAAAAAAATAGGATATTTTTTTGGATTAAACAGTGGGGTTCATTCTGATAGCCGATATGCACATTGGTTATGGCGTACACAAGCGATGATCTTGCGATTTGCCGCACGGACTTTTCATCACTATTTATCTATGAAGAAAAAAAATAGATATATCACGTTCAGAATGAATCATGTGGTGCAGGAGACGCAAAAGATATCTCGATCAGATCCGTTGAAAAAAGTGGATGCCAATCAATTAAACATTTTATTTTATTCTCCTGCTGCTGTTCATCCAGCAAATCATGGAAATCGGGTTAGGATGTGTAACCTAGTTAGAGAGTTTCAAAAATTAGGACATCTTGTTCACTTCGTTGTCTTGCAAGGCCATGATTTTGACGATCATGATTTGCTCCAGATGGAAAAGATGTTTAAAACTGTAGATGTTCTCCCTTGTCAAAATTTCTTTTTGAGCTGCCAAGGTTTCGTGCCATTTGATGGGTGGTATGTGGATGGGATGGGTGAGCAAATCCGAAGTCTTTGTGCACGGTATGACATAGATATGATTGTCTGTTCTTATGTGTATCAATCAAAACTATTGGAATATGTACCCAATCATATTCTAAAAGTCTTAGATACCCATGATAAAATGGGCAACAGATCAATGATGCTTCGTAGGAATCAATTGCCTACCGGTGGTTTCTCATGTACGCCAGAGGAAGAAGGAGCCTATTTGCGAAGAGCGGATGTGATTATTGGGATCACAGCGCTAGAAGCCGAATATTTCAAAGAAGTGTCCGGACAGCAAAACACAATAGTGATCTCACATCTTGAAGAGCCGCATTTCTTGAAGAAGTCTCCTACAGAGTTGAAACATGTTGGCATCGTTGCCAGTAGCAATCAAATCAATTTGGCTATGGTACAACAATGTTTGGAGTTGATTGAGCGACGTTTGCACTCAAATCAAGAAGCTCCTTTTGTTATCCATCTCGCAGGTGGAATTAAGTCCAGCGTGTCTATGCGATCTTTTCATAAAAAGATGCAAATATTTAAAAAACCCTGGGTGAAGATGCATGGATTTGTTGAAGATATCAAAACGTTTTACACCGAAATGGATGTGATCTTATCCCCCATGACCTGTGGTACTGGAATAAACATTAAGACGGTAGAAGCAATGGCCTATGGAATGCCCATACTCACGACCACTTATGGGTGTAGAGGGATTGAAACCGAGGAACCGATGCATCAGTTTGATACAGCTGAAGCGTTGATAGATGGTCTTTTTAGCTTGCTTAAAAAACCAGAAGCGCTCATCCATCTTGCGGGAAGTAGCCAACGCATTTACCAACAGTTTTATGCGCATCATAAAATGGGCATTCAAAAGATGCTTGATCATTCAAAATTCTTTGTCCAAGATAGGTAGAAGGAAGGGGAAGATTTAAATCCGTAGCCTTGGAGTGATTGCAAGTAGGCCAGTTGTCCCCCAAGCTTACCAAAAGATTTTGGCAGCGTAATGGTTCTGTTAATCGATAACCAGAGCAGATCTTGTTGGCTAAACGGATAGCCCAGATTATCTGGGTTATTTGTATATTCGTTTAACTTAATGTATCGAACCATAAAAGAATCGGTACTGCCATTATTCTCATTAAGGATCCCGCCCACAGTATATCCTGTAGCCTCTGAACCAAGTGTACTGCTAATTAGCTTGTCATAATAAACATAAGGATAAGGGCCGCCATAAATATTGCCCGCAAACTCTCCCCAAAAAAAATAGTCATATTGATGGGTATACTCAAATTCTGCATAAAGACGCATGAGTTTTTCTTTGATAGAGAACCAAGTACTTAGGCCTGCTAAAAAAGCAGTACGAGCAGGTATGGGGGGATTTAGTGATGGAAAAATGGCATGCCACTTATCATAGACCCACATATAGGAATCTGAAGGG
>DAHWEW010000354.1:0-2294 GCA_027326225.1 Legionellaceae bacterium | reverse complement strand
AGATACTGTCAAGCCCTCATCAGGTTAAACATATATCTGCAATTGGTGGAAATTTCTTGAAAATTTGATGTGCATCTGTAATGCTTGCGACGCAAGCATTTGGATGGAAAAGTATTTTGCAATAGAGAAAAACAATGATGCATGTGATGAATTGAAGGTTAGTCACTGGTGATGCAACCATTCATCCATGACAGTAGATGGGTTTCCTTGCGTCGGTAACATTTATGGGGGATGTACGCGCAACCCCAAGTTGGTTTTTTAGGCGCTTTTCGCCGCAGTGAATTGGTCGCGATTCGCATGGAGGACATAAATTGGCAACCCGCTGGAATAGAGATACTCATCCCAAGATCAAAAACCGATCAATCCAATCAAGGTCAGTATTGCGTTATCCCGAATGGTAATAATGAACTCTGCGCGGTGCGCGCACTAAAAGCATGGTTAGAAAAAGCTGGTATCACAGAAGGTTTTGTTTTCCGTCGCATCCATCGTGGCAACAAGGTGAGCGATTTAAATATAACAGCAGATTCAGTCAATGAAATTTTGAAAAGCCGTGCATACGAGGCAGGTATCGAAAATGCGATGGATTTAAGCAGCCACAGCATGCGTCGAGGATTAGCGACAACTGCTAGTCGTGATGGTGTTTCACTCTCCGCGATCATGCGACAAGGACGATGGAAGCAAGTCGGTACCGTGATGGAATACATTGAAGCAGCCCAGCGCTTTGAAGAAAATGCAGCAGGACAAATACTCCAGAAATTACCTTATAAAGACAAATTAAAACCAGAAGAGTAAAGATTCAAGATGCCAGAATTATTATCATTAGACGCTCTTTCTAAAACAAAAAGACTGCGTATTTTAACTCCCCCTGAAATTGATGATTTATTTGCACGTCCGCAATTAACCGATGATGAAAGAAACTGGTTGTTTGACTTGAACCAGGAGGAACAAACAATCCTGACATCCAGGATGTCGATTGCAGCGAAAGTGGACGCCATTATTCGGCTTGGCTACTTTAAACAAAAACAACAGTTCTTCCCGTTTGATTTGCAAGAGACCACAGGCGATGTTACCCATGTGATAGAGCGTTATTTCTCACCAGCTGCTTTAGATAAAAGCATTATTGGTCGTGCTGCTAAACTCAATAATCAACAATGGGTTTTACGCATGACAGGATACAAGCTGTTTAATCAAGCACAACACACCTCGATATTATTCGAGAGAGCAGAAAAAATATGCCGGCTATCCATTAATCCGGTATTTATTTTTCGGGAATTATTAGCAGAATTAACTCAAAAAAAGATAACCCGACCTGGCTACAGTACATTTCAAAAGATTATTTCAAATGCGTTAATGACGGAACAAAAAAGAGTTAGTCAAATTTTTAAAGAGCATCTCTTGGAATCTGACCGAACACAATTGTTAGGTTTGCTTAATCAGGAAGAAAATTTCTATGCGGTTACCTTACTAAAACAACAACCAAGAAATTTTAAACCAACGGCTATTCGTCAAGAGATCGAGTACTACGAAAGATACCAACCATTGAATCTAATTGCCAAACGTTTATTGCGTGAGCTTCAAATTTCAAAAAACGGTATCGAGTATTATGCAAACCTCGTGGAACATCACACTGTATGGTCACTAAACCACATCAATCAGGATCAAACATGCCTGTGGTTACTTTGTTTCATTGATCATCGGTGCCAACGTATGTTAGACAATCTTGCAACCATGTTTATTTATACAGCAAATCAATATCATGTTGATGTGACAAGGGAAACTGAAGCATTATTATTGATTCATTCGCTATCACCAGATGAAAAGAATAAACTGGTCGCCAAGCTTATTCGAGTTTACACAGATAAATCTGTCAATGAAAACCAGACTTTTAAGACCATCAAAAAATTTGTGTATACAACCATCTTGCCACCTGAGCGCATTGAACAAGTGGCAGATGAATTGGATAGCCAAGAACAACAAAAAATGGCGCAAACACAATTCACCTGGCAGGCAGTAGACGAATTTGCCGATACATACAGACCGCTCTTGCGTGCGCTATCAAAAGTGTTAGCATTGGATGGACCACAGCACAAAGCGGTGCAGAAAGCCTATCATTTCCTGCGTGAAAGGTTTCATCAAAAACAATCATTATCAGAAGTATCGTTTGATAAATTTCCCATTCAATTTATAAACAAAAAGATCAGCCATTTCATTTATGATGATCAAAATAAAACCATTCATACTGACCGCTATGAGTATGAGTGCTACCGCCAAATTGCTACTTATCTAAACAACAG
>DAHWEW010000353.1:0-2300 GCA_027326225.1 Legionellaceae bacterium | reverse complement strand
GGTCCGAAGTTCAGGGTGTAATTTTGTAATTCAATCATGATGCACCCTCTTGTGTATCGCAATAACGATTATCCTCACGAATAACTTTAGGTACCCCTATTCGCGGCACGATATCAACTGGCTCATAAATGACTTTTTTAAGGGTTGCGTCATAACGCATTTCCACATGACCACTCAGTGGAAAATCTTTTCTAAATGGATGTCCAATAAACCCATAATCAGTTAATATTCGACGCAAGTCGGGATGTCCTTCAAATAATATGCCATATAAATCATAAGCTTCTCTTTCAAACCAATTAGCACTTTTCCAAATATCATGCACTGTGGGAACAATCAAATGCGCCTCATCGACAAACACTTTAATCCGTAATCGATGGTTTTTAGTGGTAGAAAGTAAATGATAAACGACAGCAAACCGCGGTTTATCCCATTTCATGGTACTGCATTCTTGTTTCTCTACCGCACGAGAAAACCCTTTGTCCGTGGCAGAATTGGTTTCCCAGTCATATTCACCATAAAATAGATAGTCAACTGCGCAAATATCTATCAACTGATCAAATGCAAATGTTTTGCTATCCCGCAGTTGAAATAATACAGACTTTAAATGATCCACTTTGCATTCGGCAGTGACTTCATGATAAGCCTGACTAATTGTTATGAATGAGTCTGCTAACTCTTTATTTAAATTCAGCACTAATTCATTTTGTTTTGTCATCTAATAAGCACTCGTTTTAAAGTCGTTACACTTCAATAATTGCTTTACGTCTGATTTTGTTCTGCAATTGAATAATCCCGTATAGCAATGCCTCTGCGGTTGGAGGGCAACCCGGCACATACACATCGACTGGGACAATTCTGTCACAACCACGTACAACCGAGTAAGAATAATGGTAATACCCGCCACCATTTGCACAAGAACCCATGGAAATAACCCATCGTGGTTCTGGCATTTGATCATAGACTTTTCTCAATGCAGGAGCCATCTTATTACATAAAGTACCAGCAACGATCATCACATCAGATTGACGCGGACTGGGTCGAAAGATTATCCCAAACCGGTCTAAATCATAACGAGCCGCCCCAACATGCATCATTTCTACAGCACAGCAAGCCAGTCCAAAGGTCATTGGCCACATAGAACCACTTCGTGCCCAGCCTACTAGTTTTTCTAAGCTCGTCGTTGTAAATCCATCTTTTTGTATTTTTGGAACAGCCATATATAAGCCTCTAGTGTGTTACTCCCACTCCAATGCTCCCCGCTTCCACTCATAAATAAATCCTATGACCAAAAGCCCTAGAAAAAGCATCATCGCGGCAAAACCAAACCAACCTATTTTACGCAACACCAAAGCCCAGGGGAAGAAAAAAGCGGTTTCTAAGTCAAAAATGATAAATAGAATAGCAACAAGGTAAAATCGAACATCAAAAGGGATGTGTGATGTTTCAAAGGCTGGGAAACCACATTCATAAGGAGAATTTTTTTCAGCATCAGGATGATGTGTTGAAAATAAAGAACATGCACCGAGCATAGCAAGCCCGAGAGCTAAGCTTATGATAATAAAAACAAAAACAGGGAGATATTCTGCTAGCATCATTTTTTTTGCTCTTTATTATTATTGGTGCCGAAGGCCGGACTCGAACCGGCACAGCTTTACGCCACCGCCCCCTCAAGACGGCGTGTCTACCAATTCCACCACTTCGGCAAATCAATGCAAATCGTGTCGTTATGTTTCACTTCACTTATTACCATTAGACTTTGGTCCAACAGTCTCTACTTTCCGCTATCAACAGGTACTGGAATTTTAGTATCTGGAGCAGTTGATTGTTGAGGGATAATGGGCTGACTTACTTTTTGATATTGACTGGCTACAATAGCAGACAAGGTCAAACTAGTAGCAAAAAAAGCAAGCGCTAAGCCACCTGTTAATTTAAATAAAAACCCACCTGTTCCTTGACTACCAAAAACGGTATTTGAAGCGCCAGAACCAAACGCTGCGCCAATATCAGCACCTTTTCCATGTTGAATCAACACAAGGCCCACAATAACTGCGGCGATGAGCACATGAATCACTAATATTAATTGATACATTTTACTATTTCCACAAACTGTTGTGCATTAAGGGATGCACCTCCAACCAAGCCACCATCTACATTCGGCATTGCAAACAAAGTTGCTGCATTCTTTTCATTCACACTACCCCCATATACGATGGATAGCCGATCTGCGTCTTGTTCGTTCACTTTAGCGACAAAATGCCTGATGAATACATGAACTGCTTCTGCTTGTTCTGGTGTTGCTG
>DAHWEW010000352.1:0-2330 GCA_027326225.1 Legionellaceae bacterium | reverse complement strand
GAACTTATACAATAAAAAATAAACACAACATGTCGTCATTGCGAACGTAGGGAAGTAATCCAGTTCAGATTTCCAAAGAAGCATCGTTCTGGATGACTTTACTACGTTCGCAATGACGACAATATGATTTTAATTGGACAAAGCGTGCGTTTGTCCTAGCCTCTTTTGTGGCGGTGTGGATGGTTATGTACGAATTATTTTAATTTCTTAAAATAAGCGCACAAATCATCGTAACCTCCGATAGATTGGTCTTCAATAAAGATCTGAGGCACGGTCATTCGCCCAGAAAGAGCGATCATTTTTTCACGTTCGCTTTCATCTTGATCAATTCGGATCTCTGTATAGGTCAAGCCTTTTTCCTTTAAGAGATTTTTTGCCCATACGCAATAGGAACAGGTCTCTTTTGTGTATATCACAACTTTTTTCATCAATGCCACCTCAATGTGAGTTTCATCTAGATAGAGTAAAATCAGTGTAAGCTTCGATTTGGAGTAGAAGTATACTGTTTTTTTCAGGATAATAAATTAAGTATTATCAATAAGTGTTTAGCTCGACTGCTATGAGTTTAAAGGATAAGGGGTTGGAACGCAGGTGATGTCATTGATGTTGCGATCCAATCGAATAAAGGATATGGAATGACACGGATCTTAGATCTTCTTCCTTCTGATTTTTTATTAATGAGCCTGATGCTTCTCTTTATCGTCATGATACTTATGTTCATAGAACACCATCTGGCAAAAAATCATTCTCAATCGCTCTTTTATTGGCGTCAATGGCATCCGTTTTCTCATTTAGCATTTCAATTGGCGCATTGGGATTATCTCGATCGCGCCATGAACTTAATGAAGATTTTTTCGGCTTTTCATTTCAACATCAGAGATTATTGTCTCCTCGTTTATTTCATTCCCCATTTGTATCACTTGAAATTAGTCTTTGATAAATTAGATGACATTGTTGATCATGCACAAGCAAGTGATCTGCTTTCTCTAGGAGATACATCATTAGGACCAGAGTTAAATTCATTTTTGCAAAATCTCTTGGATGAACAAGATCTTGATGCGCTGCATCAATTTGTCATAAAAAAACTCATTACTCAAAAAGAGCTCTATGCGTTTCTGAATTTATTTTCTCATTTGTTAGTGAAACAAGCAGCATTGACCTTACAGTATTCTGAAACAACCCAAAACGATTTGAAATATTTATACAGAAGACAACTGGCTCAAAAAAATCTGGAAGTTTCTGGGGGGTATGTTGCATTGATGATGCATTTGATTAAAAAAGACAAAAGAATTCTAGAGATTGTTCATCATAAAGAACAAAACGCCCTAACCTATGATCACCTCATTCAAATATATCCATTAGGTACAAAGTCGGGAGAATTACAACAGATCCTTCATGACGTGATTGAGTTTAGGCATGATTTATATGAAGAGGAAGCGCTCAATCAGATCACGCCAAATTACTTTCTAGCAGAATTAGAAGACGATTTTTATTCCTTGGATATCCAAAAAGTGAAAGAATTTCCCAAGCGTGCGGTGAGTTTTTATGAGCTACCCAAAAATATCCAGCAAAAATTTAAAGAAATTGCTAAAGAATACAGAAAACAATCGTTTACCATCCATGTACGAGCAGGGATTGTATATTCCTTGTTATGGGAATATGAAAAAAAAGTAGGGTTTTTTAAATTCAAACCTCATCCTGATAAAAAAGAAGTATGGAAAACAGTTCAGTTTCAACGACTCTGATTGATTCTTAAACGTATCATTGCTTTGATGACAAAAGACATCCAATCGAATCGGTGAATCGCTCTTTTCCATCTATGACTCCTTGTTCTTGAAACGAATATTTCATGTCCAAGGGATTACATATCATTGCTCTGACAAGTCTTGGACCTTTTCCTGGCATACCGGCGTGCATGACTTGTCGATTATCTACCAATAAAATATCCCCCTTTTTCCATAGACAGGATGAATAATAGGTTCGCATTAATTTTGCCAATTCTTGGATGTGTTGTTCATCAAAACAGTCGCCTACTTTGACATCATAAAATGACGGTAAATGGTCTTTTTTAGAGGAGGCTCTTCGTGTATTGAGTTTGGTTTGAAGAATTTGCAAGGCCTCTTTGGGAGAGTAAAAAAATGAGGCACACATGATATAGATCACTTCTAACGTTTTGAAGATGAAACTAGGCAACTTCCAAACCAGTCGGTGAAAAAACCAATCACTTCCTTTGTAGTCTTTGCTAAAGCTTTGTCTCAGAACTTTATTCACACTGGGTGTTTCAAACGTGTTGATAAATAGGGATTTTCTTTTGGTCGTGGGATGCTCTA
>DAHWEW010000351.1:0-2378 GCA_027326225.1 Legionellaceae bacterium | reverse complement strand
ATGATGAAACACTTTCCAAAGCCGACTTTGCAAATGCGCAATTATTTATCCAGGAGTGCTGGGATATAGGACTTTTGTTAAGCCACCAGATCACGACAGTGAATGTATGCGCTGAACTTGCCCATCATGATATCACCGTAATTTCCAGCATTCTTGATGCTCATTTGATTTGTGGTCGTGGTTCACTTTTGGAAGAGCTCCTTTATCAAACCCATCCCTTACATATGTGGACAAGTTATGATTTTTTTTATGCCAAGTGTCAAGAGCAACACACCCGATATGAAAAATATGGCGAAACTGCATATAACCTAGAGCCTAATGTAAAACATGGCCCCGGCGGACTTCGTGACCTACAAGTGTTATTAAGTGTCGGTAAACGTCATTTTGGAATTAAGAAATTAGCCGATGGAATCGGTACAGGATTTATCACTGAAAAAGAATATGAAGAACTCCTTCATTGCCAACATTTTCTATGGCGGGTCCGTTTTGCACTACACATGATTGCTGAAAAAAATGAAGAGCGATTGTTGTTTGATCACCAAATCAAGTTGGCAGAATTATTTGGTTATGAGGACAATCAAACATCGTTGGGTATTGAGCAATTTATGAAAGCCTATTTCATGACTATCAAACGTACCAGGGAATTAAATGAAATTCTATTACAGTGGTTTGCTGAAGCCATTGTACATCGAGAGAAACAAAAACTCATTGCTCTAGATGGGATATTTCAAATCGCAAACCAAGATATAGAAGTCAAGCAAACGGATGCTTTTACTATGCATCCCGCAGCATTATTAAAACTATTCTTATGGATGGCCAAACGTCCTGAAATTAAAGGAGTACGAGCCAATACCATTCGTTTAATACGGCAAAACCTTTTTCTGATGAATCAACGATTTCGCTCTTCAAAAGTAATCACAGAGCTCTTCATGAATATCTTGAAAGAAGCACATGATCCATATGAAATTTTGCAATGCATGAGTCGATATGGTGTATTGGGGCATTATTTAGACTGTTTTGCTGCGGTGACTGGACAAATGCAATATGATTTATTCCATGTTTACACCGTGGATCAACACACTTTGTTTGTGATCCGAAATTTGGCCCGATTTTTAAATGAATCGTATCAAGATCAATTTCCTTTGTGTTGTCAACTCATGCCCCAGATCCCAAAGCGCGAGATCCTTTATTTGGCAGCTCTGTTTCATGATATTGCCAAAGGTCGTGGTGGGGATCATTCAGAATTGGGAGCAATAGAAGTGCTACAATTTGGTAAACGTCATCGTTTATCCAAAGAAGAGCTCAATCTATTGGTTTGGTTAGTCAAAAACCACTTATTGATGTCACATACTGCCCAAAGACAAGATATTTATGATCCCAAAACCATCCAAAAGTTTTGCAGTTTATTACCCGAGACCGCTTATTTAGACTATCTATATTTACTGACCGTTGCTGATATTTGTGGCACTAATCCATCACTTTGGAATGCATGGAAAGACTCGCTACTGAAAGAATTATACTTTGCAGCCAATCGATCCTTACAGCAAGAAAGAGCCTTACTCGATGAAACAAGTCTCATCACTTTAAGAAGACAACAAGCATTTGATATTTTAGTCCATGAAGGAATTGATCCCAAAGCCATTGACAACTTGTGGAAACACTTTAATCATAAGTATTTTTTACATGAACCCTCAGAGATCATCGCCAGGCACACCAAGGCTATTCTTGCCTGTAAAGCCTTTCCCCTCGTCATGATTATGCCTCACCATACAGAAGGTGGAACTGAAGTTCTCATTTATATGCCACATCGTGATGAGCGATTTACCATCACCACCACCGTCTTAAGCAATGTTCATGCAACCATTCAAGAAGCAACCATTTTGACCAGTAATAATCATTTTGACTTAGATACATACATCATTCTTGATGAAAATAACCAAGCCTTTTTTGATGAAGCACGCACAAGCCTGATTCAACAGTTATTGATAAAACATTTGACAAAACCGGACTTACCAAGTGTGATCCAACGCCGACTGTCAAGAACTCAAGCTCACTTTAAAGTGACCCCTAAAATAGTATTCACTACCGAACCATCAGACTCTCATACCTGTTTATTTTTGGTGACAAGCGATCGATCAGGCTTATTAGCCAATGTCAGTCGGATCTTTTTAAGTGAAAAAATCAATCTTCACAATGCCAAAATATCCACCGCTGGCGAGCGAGTAGAAGACACATTTTATATCAGCAATGAAAAAGGCACTCAATTAACCCCTGATGAGGAAATGAGGCTTAGGCAAAAGTTAATAGAGTTCTTTCCAAACCCTACGTATTCAGTTCATAGTTGTAAATTCCCGCAATTAAATTAAACCTCAGTCCAA
>DAHWEW010000350.1:0-2390 GCA_027326225.1 Legionellaceae bacterium | reverse complement strand
ATTAAGTTACTACAATGAGCTGCTTGATCGAACGAGTCAGTTGAGAGAAGATGGTTATGAGTTTTCTGAAATTGCCACCATTTTAAATCAAGAGGGTTGGCGGCCAGCCAAGTGGCAAAAAGAATTTACCACTGGAATGGTAGGCTCATTATTACATCGCAAGGGTATCGTAAGCCATAGAAAAAAACGCTCTGATGACGTAACCCGAATGCCTAATGAATTTACATTGTGTGAGCTTTCTCAAAAAACAATGATCCCTGAACCTACATTGTACAAATATATGAAAAAAGAAATGTTACAAGCCAGACGAGCTACAGAAGTGTCACATGGAGGTGTTTGGTTGATTACAGCAGATGAGCAAGAAATTAAGCGCTTACGGGCTTTAAGGGAGAAACCCAATGAATGGATTCATCGTTCGCGGGTAACAAAGGTTGATTAATAATCACTTGATTTTTATGGAGGTAGTATGACTGGCAAATCTCGTCATATTTTGATACAACTCAATAAAGGTGAAAGTCGCCACAGTTTAGCACGTACTGTATATCATGGCCGTCGTGGTGAAATTCACGAAAAATATCGAGAAGGACAAGAGGATCAACTCAATGTACTTGGATTAGCTACCAATGCCATAATATTGTGGAATACAGTTTACATGCAGGCTGCATTAGATCATTTGAGAGCACAAGGTGAAGTGATAAAAGAAGAGGATGAAGCGCGGCTATCGCCATTGGGGCGAAAACATATTAATTTCTTGGGACATTTTTCGTTTATGTTGCCAAAAGTGGTGGCTGAAGGACAACTGAGACCATTGAATGTCGCTGAAGATCTAGAGCTGGTTTAGAGATTTTTGCTTAGAGTACCTTTTCGTTCCATTGCTTGTCACACCCCTTATTCATTTCGAGTTATCTCATGATAGATTTTTAATTATTGATGAAAAGGATGTGTATCACATTGGTGCATCGTTAAAAGATTTAGGAAAAAAATGGTTTGCGTTTTCAAAATTAGAAGCAGTTAGTTTTGGTTTGATGGAGCAAATCAAGAAATTAATTGCATAAAATTATAGCGATAGGAACTTGAGGTCACAATTTGTGACCTCAAGATTTCTGGAGAAGCCAAGAGTCAAACCATCTGCTCCCATATTAAGACCGCTGCGCTGAGGGGCCAAGTGGATCTGGAATCTATACGAGGGGTCTTTTAAGAATACCCGCGAAATTGTCTCTTTCGCACATGAGATTAGAGAAGCCAATGACAACAATTATAATTTATCATAACCCAAGATGTTCGAAATCAAGGCAAGCATTGGAGCTATTAAAAAATCACCATATCGATCCAATTATTGTTGAATATCTTAAAACACCGCTTAACTTAGAGAAGTTACGCGAGTTACGATCATTTTTTGATTTAAAAGATTTTGTCAGGATCAATGAGCCTGCATTAACTTAACTTCAGTTGACGTTAGATGATGAGATGAGAGTATTAGAAGCGATGACAAAAGAACCCATATTGATGCAACGGCCAATTGTAACCTCTGATGGGAAAGCTATTATTGCTAGACCAGCAGAGAGGCTATTGGAATGGATTGAGGACCTTTGATGAACGTTTTACCTAATTGTCCACAATGTCATTCAGAATATACCTACGAGGATGGCGTTATGTTTGTTTGTCCTGAGTGTTCACATGAATGGTCGCAAGAAACTGTGTCGTCAGTATCCGAAGCTAACCGAGTTATTAATGACGCTCATGGAAATGTCCTTCAAGATGGTGACACAGTAACAGTGATAAAAGAATTAAAAATTAAAGGCTCTTCATCGGTTGTAAAGGTTGGAACGAAGGTTAAAAATATTCGATTGGTTGATGGTGATCATGACATCGATTGCAAAATTGATGGAATCGGAGCAATGAAATTGAAGTCTCAGTTTGTCAAAAAGGCATAGATAGTGGGTAAATTCAACGTGCCTATTCAAAAATCTGATTTCTATTTATTTACAGGCGGTCCTGGTGCTGGGAAAAGTACGGTTATTGAGCTGTTAGCCAAACAGAAGAAACTCGTTGTTCCAGAAGTTGCCCGTAACATCATTCGTCATCAAAAAACAATTGGTGGTTCTGCTACCCATGATGGGGATAGAGTTTCGTATACAGCGCTCATGCTCGAACGTTCAATAGAGGACTTTAAACGACTAACATCCGTCGATGCACCTGTCTATTTTGATCGAGGATTACCGGATTTATATAGCTATACTATGCGTTATTGCGGTGGTGTGACTGAAACGGTGAGGCAAGCTGTAGCGCAATATCGCTATAATCCAAAGGTGTTTTTATTTCCACCATGGTCTGAGATATACTGCCATGACACAGAGCGTAAACAGTCCTTTCAAGAAGCAATTGAAACA
>DAHWEW010000034.1:0-11820 GCA_027326225.1 Legionellaceae bacterium | reverse complement strand
CGCTTTATGCGCGGTACGTAGGGGTTTTAATTTCGTGAGGATCTCTCAGGAATTAATCGTGGGGACGTCACGTGGGCGTTAAAGAGTAATTATCGACACGTCCTAAACCAAAGAGATTAATGAAGAAATGTCTAATGCCGAATGACAAACAGGCTTTGTATCAACTTCACCATAAACGAAAGGACCCTTTTCTTCATCACTCATGACAGCTTGATGATCAAATTTAGTTACTTTGAACGTCCAAGCAACATCCTGTGGAAACAGATCATGTGATACATTTTTTAAGATATCATCCAGTAGATCTTTCCTATCATCGATGAAATGGAACTCAATTTCATCAATCCTTGGGTTTTGGCGATAAGCATCCCAGATTTGATGTAGTATCAACTTCACTTTACTGGATTCTTTTTCAGCACAATACAGATGTTCGTTCACAGAACCAATAGCTCTATGTGCCTCTCCTCGACGCTTCCCATAAGGTCGAACACTTTTATCGTCCGGATCTGCTAATAGCAAAGGCTCAAATACCCAAGCCTGATTTGCACTGCTTCTAGTCTTGCATAGCTTTTGTAATGCACTAAAGACGCTACCATTTGAATGTACTTTAGCATTATGCCTATCTAACGCATAACTCTGTCTGTCTGATCCAACGTAAACATGAACACTGTCAGCATCTTGAGTAATAGAACTTAAATAATCATTGTATTTTTGTCTAGTTAATTCAAGTCGCGCGTCTGTAGCTATGCCGCTTTCTTTACATAGATCAAACCAGTACCATTTATTCCTTACAAGCTCAGCTTCAGCTCCTTCTTTCGTCATAATGTCAAAACAACCATCATAATCTTGCGAAATTACAACTTTTTTTGTCACAGGGACCTTATTATATACAGAAAACACAGTATTTTAGCATGAAAAGATTAAGAGGATCTTAAGAAACAGTAAATGTTGTCTGGGCTGTAAAATCAGATGAATGTGCGCTGTATCAATGACAAGGTGTGGAAAGACGTGACAAAACTGAAGCGCTATGAAAACCAGGTTGGACCACTCAATGGGAACGCAAGTTCAACGTATTGATCTTCTTCGATGGGTGCATTTTTGAACATTGCGCAAATAGGCCGGTTTTCCCATATTTTTTTCTTAGATGCGTTTGTAAGATCATAAGTATAACTCCCGTTAGTACCTTCTATCAGTTGAAATTCCATGCTTTCATTGAGTATCTTATGATATCCAATCACTTTGATATATTTTCTCCAAGCCATGAGCAATGCATTTTGCCAAGAGGTTTCTTGCCAAAATTCACTTTCCTTACCAATAAATTGAGATTCAAGGGCCTGATAGCCCATATACCCTTCACCAGTAGTAATAATTAGAATACGTTTTGTCTTATCCGGATATTGTAGTTGGAAATGAATATGATTAGCAGCGAGAGTTGTATCCGTATCTTTACATTTATACATATCGATACATTTAGCTAAGATTGGCTTCATCAGCTCTTCCCAGGAAATTCAACTATCTACATTGGTTGTGTTTAAACCTAATGCCCACTATCAGGATCAACCGACTCAAACAATTGAAGGTTATCTCGATAATCAATCGGCACATTAATTAACACCGGTTTCTTCGCCTTCCTTGCCTCTTTGAACACTTCTTGAAAATGATCAGGATCTTCTAACTCTAAACCAATGGCACCAAAAGCTTTGGCAAAATCAGGAATATTGACAGGACCAAAATCAACACCACTTTTACGATGATATTTGATCATTTCTTGTTCTAGTACCATATTGTAAGTACCATCCTGCCAAATAAAATGAACAAAATGTAGCCCTTCTCGGACAGCGGTTTCTAACTCCATAGCACTAAACAAAAATCCACCATCCCCTGAGATAGAAACGACTGGCTTGCCGGGGCAGGCATAATTGCATGCGATTGCCCAAGGGAGTCCCACTCCTAACGTTTGCTGGCCATTACTAAACAGTAATTGGCGCGGACGATAGGAAAGAAAATAACGTGCCATCCACATATAGTGCGTACCAATATCACAACAAATAGTGGTTGAATCATCAATCGCTTCACGCAATTCATAAATAAAACGCAAAGGATGCACTGGAGAGCCTTTATAGTATTTACCAGATTCAATTTTTGTAAAAAGCTCCTTCTGGGATTCAATGGTTAGCTGACTCAACTTGCTGTGATCTCTTGGTGTGAGCATAGAAGATAGTGTTTGTACATTGGTCGCGATATCTCCTAGCAGCACACTGATGGGAGAGTAGCATCCATGAATATCACACATGTTACAATCCAGATGAACGATGATTTTTTTATTCTCGCTATTCCAAATTTCTGGATCATATTCAACAGGGTTAAATCCTATGGTTAATACCACATCGGCCTGGTCAATCATTTTATCACCAGGTTGATTTTTAAAGAGACCCACACGTCCCACGAAGTAGTCAATCAGCTCTTTAGATACGATGCCTGCACCTTGATAGGTACTCACCACCATAAAATGGTTTTGTTTCAGTAAATCTCGAATTGCCTCGGTATTTTTGGGAAAACTAGCTTGCATGCCCAGTAATATCAATGGCTTCTTGGCTTTGTTAATCAAGGATGCGGCATGTTCCATAGCGGTTTTAGAAGCGCCGCCATAGGATGGATGCATCAAATAAGGGATAGGGTGATGAGAGGTAGATTCTGTTAAAACATCTTGTGGTACACTAATAAATACTGCGCCTCTTGTGGTAGCAAGTGCTATGCAAAAGGCATTAGCTACAATTTCTGGAATATTATCCGCCAAGGACACTTCAACACTTTTTTTAGTCACAGCTTCCATGAGCTTGCTGTTTTTAGTGCTTTGGTGAGATTGTTTCAACATCATGGAACGTGCAACATTCCCACCTATAGCCACCACTGGATCACCTTCAGTCGTTGCAGTGAGTAGTCCTGTTACCAAATTGGCAACACCGGGCCCTGAGGTCACTAAAACAACCCCTGGCTTGCCGGTCAATCGACCATAAGCTGCCGCAATAAATGCCGCATTCTGCTCATGCCGACAGACAATGAGTTTGATTTTAGAATCCAGTAAAGCGTCAAAAACTCTATCAATTTTGGCACCAGGGATCCCAAATATATACTCAACATGTGCAGCCTCTAAACATTTTACCAACAGTTCCGCGCCTGTCATTATCCAAAGATCTCCGCAGTAGGTAATTGCTGATTCAACTGTTCATAAGCCCGTTTTGCCGGAGAGTAGGAAGGAAATTGGGTCAGGAGTTTATCCAAGATTTGTCTCGAATAAAGCTCATTCCCACGGTTCCATTCACTCAAAGCATCCAAATACATCATATCAGCAGGTGCATCTGCCTGAATGGCCAAGTTATGAGCCATTGTCGGTTCAATATAGCTGGTACGCTCTTCACCCATTGCTTCTAATCGCTGTAACACTTGCTCTGCTTGTAAACTTCCATTTTCTTGTGCTGCTAGCAACATTTTCTTCCCTTCTGCGGGCATTTTCTTTCCATTCACGCCTTGATAATAAAAGAGAGCCAATTGATACTGAGCATAGGCATTACCAGATTGGGCTAATTCTTTATAATATTTTTCAGCCTGAACACTATCTTTTGGCACGATGAGTCCATATTGATAAATCCTAGCCAAGGCAAGTTTTGCTTTGGCATCTCCTTTATCAGCAGCTTGTTGGTAATATTGTATTGCTTGTTGGCCATCCAACTTTGCTGCCACACCTGTTTCAGAAAATAAGCCAAGCTGATATAAAGCATCCCTATCACCCAAGGCTGCTGCTTTTTTATACCATTCTAAGGCTTGATCATCATCTCGAGTCCCTACCAACCCATGAAAATAGATGCCAGCTAACTGGACCATCGATTGGCTATGGCCATGGGTCGCAGCATCTTGGAAAAGCGCTTCTGCTTTAGCAAAATCAACGGGTCGCCCTTTTCCATTTTCATATATGAGCCCTAAATTAAATTGGCCAATTGGATCATGAGCATCAGCTGCTAATTGGTAAGAGTTCTGGGCTTGATTGTAATTATCGTCAACCGTGTCATTGATAAACCCAAGGGCCACCGCCGCAGGGGCATAATTGCTTTGTGCATGGCTATACCATTTCTTTGCTAAATCATAATCAGGCTCTTTACCAAGCTGACCAAGTTGATATAAATGTCCAAGCAAAAATTCGGCTACCACTTGCCCTTGATTGGCTGCCAGTTCGTACCACCTCGAAGCATTGTCCATATCGACTTTGCCACCTAATCCTTGCTCAAACATAAAACCTAATTTCAGCTGTCCTTCTTTATCTCCCTGATCAGCAAGGTGCTGATAGATATCACGCGCTTGCTGCATCCCTTGATCATCGTTAGCGAGAGATAAATAATAATCTGCTAACAATAAAGCCGCTTGGGTATTGCCTAAAGTCATCGACTTATTGAGAAGAGGCAAAAACTCCCCTCCAGACTGTTGTTTAAATACGGCTAAATTGAGATTTGCATAGGATAGTCCTGCATTTGCTGCAGTGGTTAATAAAGCTTCGCCTTTTTGCTTATTTTCACTCACACCAATACCCTGGCTATAGTAAGTACCTAGAATAAATGCACTCACAGGATTATTTGGCGCTTTTTGATACCAAGAAATAGCTTGGCTTTGGTTTTTATCACCAGCAATGCCTCTATCGTATAATAATCCTAACAATATCGCAGCAGAAGTATTCCCCGCTTCTGCTTCTTTTTTTGCAACCACAACCGCTTGATTTTGTTTGGTTTTATCTTTGGACATGGCATCGAAAAAGGCCAAAGGAAGCGCCGCTTCTTTAACACCACTGTTGAATGCTTCTTGATATAATTGCTTCACTGTTTGATTTCGATTTTTTTTGGCTGCCACCGTTAGATCCGTTCTTTTCTCACGAACCAACATTTCAGCCAATTGATACTCAGCAGGACCATAATCATTTGCAGCAGCCAAATCATACATCGCTATCGCTTGCTCTTGATTGGGTTGGATGATGAGCTCACCTGCTGAATTTCGATATCCTAATTCAGCGATACGCGCCAAAGCATATTGTGCATAATCATTTCCCTTAAAAGCTGCATCTCTTAACAAAGCAATCCCTTTTGTATAGTCCGCAGGGACACCATGCCCTTCAAGGTATATCAGACCCAGGTTATATTCGGATTTTAATTCTTGTTGATCGCTCGCCAATTGATAGAGTTTGATGGCTTCTTCTATATTTTGGTTAACCTCAACGCCTTCTTGATAAAATTGACCCAATGTAAATTGAGCATCGGTATCACCCAAAGCTGCCCTATCTTGTAAATGAGCCAAACTTGTCTTATCTTGAGAAGACACCTCATCGGGTGGCAATTCACTTTTCCAATTCTTATTCATTGGATAGCGTGGAAAAGTCAGCGCATTCTGATGGGTGGGGTCATTCAATACTTGCGCCAGTGCATCATAATATTCACTAATCGCAATATCATTGGGATTAATCATCACAAATTGAGGTTGAAATAGGGTTTCTCTAGTCACCTTCTCCATTTGTGGGGGTTGATTATAATTGTTTTCTTTGAGTGCTTCAGGATTTTGCCACTCCGTAAAAATCCCCTTTAATTGATACCCGCATTGAGACAATTTATCAAATTTGCCAAGGCTCAACCAATTAGCAGCTTCTATCTCTGCTTTGATGGGATCCTCTTTTGTGGATTGATTCGCTTTTTGCTGCCATTGTGCAGCTAAATTTTCGTCTTTCTCAATTCCTATTCCATTTTTATACAGAAGTGACAATGCCTGTGCGGCATCAGAAGAGCCATTTTGGGCCGCTTTTAACATCCACAAGAAACCCGTATGGGCATCAAACAAAGGACTTTTTTCATCCGTGTATAACCGAGACAAAGCCATTTCTGCAGGCGCATAATGAGCCATCGCAGCTTTCGTAAACCAATCTTTGGCCTGTTGGGGGTTATTTTCTTTCAGCACAAGCTCTCCCATCTCATAAACAGCAGGGATATAGCCTTGTGCAATGGCTAAGTTTAACAGTTCTTGGGCTTTAGCCTTATCAAGTTCGACTAGTTTACCCTCTTCATACAACTGCCCCAGTTTCACTTGTGCCGCGGGATTATTTTGGACTGCCGATTTATTGAGCCAAATTAATCCTAATTGTTTACTTTTCTCTTGACGACTGTCTAGAAAGTACTGTGCCAAAGCAAATTGTGCAATAGGGTTTCCATTCTTAGCCGCAGCGATATAATACTTCCTAGCTACTTCAGAATTTTTCTTTGTTCCAACACCAAATAGATAAGCGGCAGCACAATACATTTGTGCACTCATATCATTAGCGTCCGCAGACTTTTTGAACCAATACAGCGCTTGCTCTGGATTTTTCTCATCTAATAATGCATAAAGACCCATAATCCTTTGGGCGGAGATGAGTCCCCTATCTCCTGCTTGCTGAAAAGAACGAAGTGCTTCAGCATTATTTTTTAAATCACCATACCCATATAAGCGCATCCGCCCCATATAATAAGCAATGATAGGATCTTTATCTTTGTTATTCATCAGCAGATTTGCCGCTTGATTGTAGTTACCTTCTCGATAGCTATCTAAACCCTCATTCGCCAAGGCAACATTTGCACCCACTGTCGCAACCAAACAGACCCATGGCACTATCAATTTCATGGTTTTTCCCCTCATTAGCAAAGCGTATGATTAGCGTGGAATAATGCCATAATGGATCACAGTTTGTACGGCTCCACCGCTGGTATTACTGCTGACCACCCAGTAATTTCCCTTATTATTTAATCCAAATTTTACTCTAGCATACTCACAAACCTTCAAGCTTTCAGCGCAATCAACAATATTGCCATAATCAGATTTTGTCTTATCCTTTGGATCATCTGTTGTACAAATATATTTCAGTTCTTTTTCACTGGTTGCCAATACTGCCCATTCACGCGGTTTAATGACATGATTTAAATACATATTTCTTGTACTATCATCTTTGTGCATTTGATTTAAATTGATAGGTTTATACAAAGCATTAAAAATAAAATATAGCGATTGGCGCTCACCTGCTTCTTCAGGGAGGAGTAAAAGCGTTTTTAGTTCATATTTATAACCAACGTTCTTACAACCTAAAGGATATTTATCCTCACTTTTTTCAGCCGCATAAAGAACTGACATCCCGACAACCATTGAACACATCATGACGACCATTTGAAGAGTTTTCATATATTTTGTCATTTTTAATTCCCTGCAGTGGTTGATGACAGAAGATCTGGGTTTTTCCAAGAACTAGAACTAGCACTGGCACCATGTACCCGATGTCTTGAACTTGCAGGCTCGTCAAGTCCTGCTCTTGATGGAGGAAGTGGCTTACCTCCCAATGTGACAGGGCGAATCACGACTTTTGTTCCCAAAATATTTTTTTGCTCATTGGTCACTTGCACCCATTCTTGATTTAACCATTTGGCATCACGGGTAAACATACGCACACAACCATGACTCGCACGATACCCTGGAATATCGTCCGAACCATGCAAAGCCAGTCCTTTATGAAAGTACATACAATAAGGCATCTTTGCTCCACCCTTGCCGATAGGAAATACATTGGATTTACAACGTACATCTTCCTTACTGAAAATACGAAATATGCCAGTCATGGTTCGACAGGTTGGACTACTGTTATCAGAACATCGATCTCCCCCTGAAGCAATGGGTCCCCATTTGACCAATTGGCCATTTTCATCATAAGCTGCCCATGCTAGCTTATCTTGATCAACCACAATTTCCTTTTCATGTTCAGTATCAATTTTGATGGGGAAAGGCGACAAATCAATCAGCGTCACATGAGATAAATCTTTTGGAACAACGATTTCTTTCCCTGCCCATAATGAATTGTAACTACGATTAACGCGCTGCACTAAATCCATTTGTTGCTCATCTGGAAATAGTTTTTCCCAACTTTGGCCAGGACCTACCTTGACACACTCATACTGGGGAGACGCGCATAAACCCGGTCCATAATACACGGGCTTATTAGGGGTGGTTTCTGCTGTTACTATCAAAGGGAAACAACATGCGATGACTGTCACTAGTTTTTTCATCTTATTATTCCTAATTAAGTGACCTACAAAAAAGACAAAAGGGCTAACCTAAAAATTTCTCTCAGCCTTAAATGCTATTTCGGTCATTTTTAAAAAAGGTTTAGTATTAATATAAATGAATTCTAGGATACTGGATATAGCTCGACTTTATGAAATTTTCACGAATCCCCGTGGCTTGACCATGGTGTCCACATTATGCTCATATGGATGCCGACTTTCGCCGGTAATTCGATGAATTATTGCGATTATTTTGAATAATTTGTTTTATTTTTACCACAATCAAAAAAGATGTAGCTACGGAATGTAGGGTCGAGTGTAGGATCGACTGAAATTTAAAAATCAAATGTCAAAAGACTCAAGTTTAATCATGAAAATGATGATAAATACGCTCGGCTAACTCAGCGCTGATGCCTCGTACTTTAGCGATTTCTTCTATGGATGCCTTAGCTAACTCCCTTAAACCGCCAAACCTCTGTAATAAAGCCTGGCGTCTTTTCGCACCAATACCTTCTATCATTTCTAGAGAGGAATGAAGACCTGCTTTTTCGCGTCGACTACGATGACTTCTGATGGCAAATCGATGCGCCTCATCTCTTATCTGTTGCAGAAGAAGGAGTGCCCCATGATCTTCTGGTAAGGTGATTTCTTTTAGAGTAACCTGGCCCCTTTGTGAGGGTCCAAACAACTCCTCATCCACACTGTGGGCACCTTCTTTCCAAGTCGCTGGAGAAGGGAGGCGTTCTTTGGCGGGCTCCGTTAAAATCACACGTTCCCATCCTGCCTTTCGTGAAGGACCTTTAGCAATGCCTAGTAATTTTATTCCATGGATATTTAAGGTGGCTAAAACTTCATTTGCAACGCTCACCTGCCCCTTACCGCCATCAATGATCAACACATCTGGTAACACAGATGCTGTGCTTAATCGCTGAAAACGTCGGGTCAGTGCTTGCTTAATCGCCGCATAATCATCACCAGGTGTGATGTCTTCGATATTAAAGCGACGGTATTCTTTTTTACAAGGACCTTTCTCATCAAATACCACACAAGAAGCCACTGTCTCCTTGCCTTGTGTGTGACTAATATCAAAACACTCCATGCGCTTAATTGCGCTTGAAAGACCTAGCAAAGTACAAAGTGCATGATAGCGTTCTCTAAGATATGCTTCGGATTTGGTTCGTAAAGAGATTGCAAGTTGTAAATTATTGCGAGCAAAATCAAGCCATCTGGCATTGACACCTCGGCCCCCTGTCTTAA
The DNA here is from genome assembly GCA_027326225.1 of Legionellaceae bacterium. GTDB lineage: Bacteria > Pseudomonadota > Gammaproteobacteria > Legionellales > Legionellaceae > DAHWEW01. The sequence continues at coordinate 2,455 of DAHWEW010000034.1, read as the reverse complement.
TCCGGCAAGCTTTCCCACTTAAATGAGATAATGTCTCTTGTAAGGCTTGATGATCAAGTACCGATTTATCGGTCAAAATCACAGCAGGGATCCGCTCTGGCATGTCAAAATAATAATATGCAATAAACCGTTCAAATATTTCTTGCCATAACCTGTCTTGAACATCTTTATGATCCAAAAAAAGACGGGTTGGAACGGATGGAAAAAAACTGCTGCTAGATAAAACCTGTCCCTCTCTGACTGTCGCACAATGGATTAAAGCCATTTCAAGTGAAGCATGGATAACAATCACATCCACATCACCTCTTTTTTTAAGTACGCCTTGCTGTTCTTGCACCAGACGCAACTGCTTGATTTGATCACGCACCTTCGCTGCTTCTTCAAAATCAAGACCTGCTGCAGCTTTTTCCATGCGTTCTGTCAATTCATCAATCATCTGTTGACTTTTACCTTGTAAAAATCGCACAGCATCTCGAATCGATTGCTGATACATCAGAGCAGAAATATAGCCAGTACAGGGTGCGCTACAACGTTTTATTTGATATTGCAAACAGGGGCGAGTCCGGTTGTTAAAGTAATTGTCATTACAATCGCGAATTTTAAATACTTTTTGAATGAGATTTAATGTTTCACGTACCGCATATCCACTTGGATAAGGACCAAAACAAATCCCCTCTTTTGGTTTTTTTTTAAAGCGTTTGATTTCTAACCGCGGAAAAGGATGCGTATCCGATAAATAGAGGAAAGGATAAGATTTATCATCTCGCATCAGTATATTGTATTTAGGTCGCAATGCTTTGATTAAGTTACTTTCCAAAAGAAGAGCTTCCGTTTCACTGCGCGTGACACTCACTTCGATGCTGACCACTTGGCTTATCAAAGAACGCGTTTTGACACTAATGTCTTGCTTACTGAAATAACTACTGACTCGCTTTTTTAAATTATGAGCTTTGCCAACATATAAAACAGTACCCTGCGCATCGAGCATTCGATAAACACCTGGCTCTGAGGTTAAACGGGAAAGAAATTGATTAATATCAAAAGAAGGCGTTTGGGGAGGAATAACAGGCATGTTCCTTACTCGTCTTGTAAGGCATCACTAGGTCTTTCAATGACTTTATGTTTCATAGCTAAATAAGTCAGCTCAACATCGTTTTTGATGTATAGCTTCTCAAACATACGATAGCGATACCCATTGACCGTTTTAGTGCTCAAGAATAACCGATCGGAAATTTCTTGAACAGTCATGCCACTGGTAATCATCAGCATCACTTGCATTTCGCGTTCAGATAAGAGATCAAAAGGAGAATCAACCGGCGCTTGCAAACTACTTATGGCCATTTTTTGAGCTATTTCGGCACTGAGATATCGTTCACCATTGAACACTTTACGAATGGCCGCAGCCATTTCTTCTAAACCAGACTCTTTGGTTAAATAACCCATCGCCCCTAATTGTAGGACTCGGCTGGGTAAAGGTTCAGCATTTAAAGCGGTCACAGCAATGACTTTGACCTGAGGACTTGTTTTTTTCAGTCGTCTAGTGACTTCCCAACCATCGATGCCAGGCATTTTCATATCGAGCAAAACCACATCTGGCTGGTGTAATTTCACCATTGCCAAAGCCGTCTCACCGTTGGCAGCTTCTGCAACAACATCGATATCAGATAAGTCATCTAATAATCGTCGAATACCCATACGCACAAGAGCATGGTCATCAACAATCAGCACTCTTATCAAATGATGCTCCTTGACAAAAAGCCGACGAACAAAAAGGGTGCAAAGATATTAACAAGGCCAGCAATGTTTTACAATGATAATTTGAACTAACATGCATGGATATGAATATTTGGGTTATTTTCATCCACTGGAAAAAAAGGAGGATATTCCCCAAGTGTTCTTGCACGCAACAATAATTCACTGATATTGGACGTGACAAACTCATACAGTTGACGATAATCATCAATAACAAAATAAACGGGCTGTAATCTATCGATGCGATAAGGCGTACGAAATGCAACGATGGGATCAAACAACACCCGCATCGGAATATCACTTTCAACACTATAAGCGGTTTCACTAATGGATGATAAAATACCTCCCCCATAAGCTCTTAACCCTTTCTGGGTATGAATCAAACCAAACTCGACAGTAAACCAAAACAATCGTTGTAACAAAGCCCAGTCAGACTCAGGCAAACTCAATACCTTTTTGGCATAATCTTGAACAAAATCAGCATAGACTTGTTGGGTTAACATAGGACAATGGCCAAACAATTCATGAAAAATATCAGGCTCTTTTACATAATCTAATTCTTCTTCAGTACGAATAAATGTGGCGGCTGGAAATTGTCGCTTGGCCAATAACTCAAAAAATGCCCGTGCAGAAATCAAGGCAGGCACTGGTGCTACCTGCCAACCTGTCTTTGCCATAAGACGTTGACTCACCTCCGGCAATT
>DAHWEW010000349.1:0-2394 GCA_027326225.1 Legionellaceae bacterium | reverse complement strand
CTTTGCTAATACAGTTTCGCATTCAAGAGGGGGAGCTTCACCTGTATAGTTATAATCATTAGCTTGAGTTTCTAGACTTTTTGTTGGCACATTAAACCTCGTTTTACTTAATTAGTGAACATTAATTTTTTGCATTATACATTTAGATTAAAAAAACCGCAATATCATCATAAGTTATTCATTATTGCATCATATGGCCATTTGATGATTCAGCCTCAAAAACAACAATGTATTCATTACTATGAAGAAAGGCGTCTATTTTTGCAGGAATGAACTAAATGCTTTGATAAGGAGCAAACAGGGGCGCAATGATACATACAAGCAGGATAAATGTGAACAGGATGTTAATATTTAATTCATCAGTACATGATTTGTTTTAGGTTGAATGTGGAGTATAGGAATTTTAAACGCCCTATTGGCCAGATTCCAAAAATACAGTGATCAAAATCTCAACACATAAAGGCTAGAAATATGGATATACTAGATCCGTAGCCATTACTTGTTATTAATACATTACCCTTATGATCCTGCCCTAATATGACAGACATCCTGCTAAGAGAGTAAAATCTAAAGCAGAGGTGGAAAATGAATAATAATAAACAAGAGCAAAAAGAGGCTGGGATGCTCGATATTGCGAGTACAATGAGAGATGCCGTAGCAAGTTACAAACACTCAATTTTTTGTTAACTTTTTATATTTCCAGTATATAATACTGTCACCTTTAACATTGATGAATGAGAAATTTATGCCAGGCGAAAACATGTTAACGCATGACCAAGTGCACTTATCGAATGTCAATTATGCTTTTTTTACAACTGAAGCCGGAACCAGTGATGCTGGATATCGAATCAATGGTGAAAGAACCCGTAATGTCAATATTTTTAGCCCCGAACAGTCCAAAGAACCAGGCAAAGGGTTTGATAGTTCAGCGTGCGTCTTAGATAATGTGATGAGATGTTTTGTGGAACTTGGCGCAACAGAAAGCACCCATAAATTTTTTATGACCAGTTTTTATGCGGGTAATGGTAAAAGTGATCCAAGGATTTATACTTGCCAAAATGTAAGCGACTTAGATGCATTAAAAACCTTAGGCATAGAAGGCGCAAGAACGATTCTTAAACCTGAATCAGGGATGGGTGAGCAACTCCTACAACAAGGCATTGGCGTTTTAAAAGCGGATGCTCTCATTTTCAAAGCAATCCCAGGTCAAGATTTTGCCATGTTAGGCGCTTCAGGCGATGCTCATCCGATCATGATGTTTGATGATGAAAATAAATTGGCCTGTTACGTCTCTGGAGCACATGCGGCCCTCAAGCAAGGGGTTTTAGAAAGAGCCTTTGATGAGATGCTGCGGTTGGGCGCCAAGGTAGAAAATATCAAGGTCGTGATTGGTCCAGGGCTTGGACCTAATTCATACGAATTTGGAGACAATGCGCCCGACTATTTTCAAGTCCCTGATGCGATAGAGTTTGTTAAAGATTTGGAAGGTAAACCAAAGTGTCTCATCAATATTGACAGATTAGTGAAAGGGAAACTACAGACACGAATAGCTCCTGAACACATTTTCAATTTGAATTTAAACACAACAGGGTTTGACCTATATGTACCTAGCGCACCAGATAGTGACGGTAAGACGGTTAAAACACGGCGAGAAACGTTTGATTTTAAAGAACTCAGTGAACAAGGATTATTATTGTTTAGTGCGAGACGTGAAATCATGAGCAGGGCTGAGGATTTATCTGCAAGAAACTCTGGTGCTCATAGCACTGTGGGTAGACATGGAGCAGGCTTTTTGCTGCGCAATTAATGATCATGCTATACTTATTATAATCAATTTATCATAAGGAATGCGATCATTATGGGCTTGTCTAGTCCTTCATCTGGTGACTCAGGGAGTGAGACGAGTGTTATTTTGAAGATGGTCAGGCAATTGGATGCCAATCCAAGCCTGGCGCTTCAGTTACTCAATCATTTTCCCGTTATTCCAGAACATGCGAGAGAAATAGATGTCTATGGCTTATACATCCGATTGATGGATGCCTGTAACCATGATGAAGAAGAAATAGAGTATATCCAAGCAAAAATGATGGATTATCTATCCCAAAAAACACCCTCATTGGTCGTTCATAAAGGAGCCTTAACCCCTGATCAAGAGATTACGGGTCGTTTGTATCTCTCCATGATGACCCATGGTCACATTGATATGAATGATCAAGTCGATTTTGAATTTGATAGAATCGTTAAAACTTTACATAACAAAATCAATACAATTGTCGATAGCACAGGCCTTCCCCCACTTATCCAAGCCATCACCCATGCCCACTTTCCTGCTATTCATAAAACGCTGGATGCCATCCGAAGAAATGGGGACAGTCAAATCATGAAGATTGACCA
>DAHWEW010000348.1:0-2402 GCA_027326225.1 Legionellaceae bacterium | reverse complement strand
AGATGATGAGGCCACGGAAATCACGATCTAGGAGGTCTTGCAGTTCATTTTTACTATTGGCTCGTTTTACCGCGATGTCTTGCTGTTGCATTTCTCCGAGCAGTCTTTCAACCCAACCTTTGAGCTGTCCTTCAAGTTCGGTACGATCTACAACTAGAATAACGGTGGCATTTGAAAATCGAGTTTTATCTTCAAGAATGAGTCGTGCGGAAGTAAGAAGCGTAAAAGTCTTACCGGATCCTTGAGTGTGCCAAATCAGACCTCGATGTTTTTGGGGATCAAAACATCGATCGAGAATGGCATCAATTGCACGTTGTTGGTGTTGCCGAAGAACCGATTTACGAGTTTCACCGTCTTGCACGTAAAACAAAATCCAGTGCTGAAGTGTACGCAAAAACTCAGTGCATTCAAAGAAAGAGTGAACGGCAAAGCGGTAAGTTTCATCTTTTTTCTGCTTCCAGCGAGCCATGTCCCTACGGTTGACGTTCCAAGTAACCCCATACCAATAATCTAATAAATGTGTCACATTGAATAATTGAGGTGTGGCAATTAGCTCCGGTGTTTCTAATTCATATCTTCGAAGTTGCTTTACGGCGCGCTCAATTGCATCACCATCTTTCGGATTTTTGTGCTCAACAATACAAACGGGAATGCCATTGATGACATACATCACATCAGCTCGATTCCCTTTACGAGCAAGTGGCTTGATCTTCCACTCCCAAGTGACATGAAAAATATTTGATTCGGGGTTAGTAAAATCAATAAGTTTTACAGCACGATGACGTTTTTCATTCTCATCATACCATTGACGCTCGCCGCGTATCCACGAAAGCAATTCACGATTACCTTCAATTGTGGCAGGAAGTGCATCAAGGGTTTCAACGATAGATTGTGTATTATCGTGACTTAGCCAGTGATTAAATTCTTTAAGTTTATTACCTAGATCATCTCGAAAGAATATTCCTGCATCACTACCACGTTTCTCACGAGCAATTTCTGGAGTGAGTGGAGTCCAGCCAATCTCGATTGAATGATTAACCATTGGAAATTGAACTGTGCCAGCTTCGCTTATTTTGAGAGAACTCATACTGTGGCCTCATTTGTCGAAAGTGCTGCGAGATTGAGTTCACTTGCGCGGATTGCCCCAGTCATTAGTTTGTGCAAAAGAGTCTTGAAGAGTTCTTCGAGAACGATACGTTTCTGTTTTTGGAGAGAGATTTTGCGATCTATGGCGTCAAGAATCGCGATAATTTCTTGCTGTTCTTCTTTTGTCTTAGGGAAACTAATCAAAAGATCACGCACAATTTCAAGATTAAGGTTTTGTTGCTGACCTCCGTGAGCGAGAGATCTAATGGCCTCATATCTCCAACTGAGAAAGTAATATAGATAACGAGGCAGAATAGCATCGTCTTTTGGAATAATGGCAGCACAAGCCTGGTTACATGCTGCATCAATATCAAGAATTGCAACTTTACCGCGAGTTACACCTTGCCCGTACATAGCCATCATTAGAGTACCAACAGGTAACATCTTGGCCGCAGAATTCTTCAATCCTTGAGGTGTGATATGTTCTTCAGTCTTAATAATTGTGCAGTAATTAACCTCAGTTGTCTTGACCCAGGGAATTGTGCCACCTATCCAATATGAAGGATTATTTCGAGCAGGTGTTCCACCAGAAACAACATTGTGATGTGATCCGAGAAAATTAATATCCCAACTCTCTGGTACCAACCCAATCTCAGTTTCCTTCTGAGCTTCACCACCCAATCCACATGTGAATAGCTCCCGCATGGTGGCTTGTTTGAGTTCTTGCAGTGTCCTCTGCAAATCTTCTTGCTTCGTTAAAGTCAATTCAGTTTTATGAAGCACTCTTGCAATCGAAGTTTGCTCATCTTTCCTAACTGGATAAGAAAGCTCTTTCTCCTTGAGAACGGTGAAGTGCCGATTGTAGCCGCGTGCTGGTAGGTCGATTGCACGACAAGCATAAAAGAAGAATAGTGGGTCAATATTTGGTTTTGGCATCAATAGCTGTGTACCGTCTGCCCCACGAGCAAAAGGCTTATCTATAAATTTGAATACGCGGGTATGGTCACCAAAGACAACCAATGGGAGTGGTGAATCAATGACAGCACTTTCTTCGTCAGTCCATCCTGCGATGAGCTCTTGTCCTTGGTCGATAATTGGAAATCGACCTGATGCTTTATAATCGCGGGTCTGAATTTTCGTCTTTCCTGCCACTGAAACTGGCGCTAGACACTCGGCTACAGATGCGCTAGTCCATGATGGAGTCATTGTAGATTCTCCCTCGCAGATAATGGGCGCAGCAACTTTAATACTGACAACTGCCCAAACTTTTGAATTGACATAAATTACATTACAGTCACATCAACGCAAGGCTATCG
>DAHWEW010000347.1:0-2405 GCA_027326225.1 Legionellaceae bacterium | reverse complement strand
ACACACTCAAAACCTAATCCTGCGCTATAAAATTGCTGCAATATGTCAGTATAATTATTAGCTTTCATTGCATAAAATAAACGATCAATCGCACTGAGCCGTTTGAGATCGGCAACTGATTTTGCCAATGTTTCCTGATCATAAACATAGGCTGGCGTTTGCCCAATTTCAAGTAAATCTTCAGATTTACGATACCACCATGAATCCTGATTGCTGATTTCTTGATGAGGCAAATAGAGATCACTAAATAAGAGGTGATGCAGTTTTGCAGTCAGCCGTTCAACTTGCTCTTCATCGACCACGAAGGTTAAATTTAAGTCATTGGCTGCTTGTGAAATTAAATGGATCCGTTGTTCTTCAAAGACCGTTAAAGCATCCCCTAATTTATGAAAAATAGAGCGAATATCGCGACCAACCAAGCTGATTGAAGCACAGGGACTAATCACCTGGGCTTTACAAAAAACATTTAATTCCAAAAGAATGAGCTCTAATACTTTTGCATCATGGGCTTGTGCTTTCAAATCGAGAGAAACTGTGATATTAAACTCAGAAGTAGAAATTAAATCAATGGAAACACCATGGCGCCCAAAACATTGGGAAACTTGCGTTAAAAATCCCACTTGTTGCCACATCTCCAGACTTTCCATGGAAACCAAGGTCAAATCATAGCGCGTTAAAATAGCTTTAATTTGCCTGTCGCTTGATGAGGCTGCAGTCACTAAACTGCCCTGAATGTCTGGTGCAAAAGTACAGGCGACATACAGGGGAATACAATGATATTTCAATGGGTGTAGGCAGCGAGGGTGCAGCACTTTCCCGCCCATAGCCGCAATTTCTCGGGCTTCATCATAGTCGAGTTGTTTTAAGATCTGTGCTTGTGGAACTTGATGGGGATTTGCCGTGTAAATCCCATGAACATCGGTCCAAATTTCACAACGCACAGCTGCCAATTTAGCCGCTAAATAAGCCGCGGAGGTATCTGAGCCACCACGACCCAGTACAACTGTTTCACCCTTGGCATTTGCAGCAACAAATCCTTGCGTGACCAACACATTTCGTTCTTCAGTTGCTAATTTGTGTTGTAGAACTTCGTCATATTCATAATCGCAATGAGCCGATAAATAAGAGGCTTGGTGCTGTGAATTGGGCTGATCTTTGCTGATCAGTAATTCACGACTATCATACCAAGCCGCATCAAAACCTTGCTCAATTAAAAAAGCAGCGCCCAAACGAGTTAACATTTGCTCACCTAACGCTAAGACCTTTGCTTGGATGCGAGGTGTTACTTCTCCAATTAAGGCAATACCGGCAGATAATCGTTCTAATGTTTGAATATCAGATTGTAATAGATTGAAGGGAACACGAAGATTATCGGCCAATGCTTGATGACGAGCACAAATATCGACCAAAATAGATTCATGCGCGCCAATGACTGCAGTTTGAAGGAGTTGCTCTAAAATATTGGTGATTTGACTCAGTGCAGAGCAAACAATGAGCGGTCGTAAACCTTGTGCTTGATGCTGCCGAGTAATCTTAGCGATCGTTTCCCAACATGAACGCTTCGCGACACTTTTCCCGCCAAACTTAATGACAATCCAAGGTTGAGAGGAGGTCGTTGCGTACATGCTCTAGCCTTTAGTATAAAACTTATCGGGTATCATAGTCTGATATTATAAAAAGAGGCAAGTAACCTGCCTGAAAAAGGCGGGTAGAGAACTTGCCTCAGAAAAACTCACTAATGATTAAAGTTTCGGGCCGGTTCCTTGGTGTCTTCGCAACAACTCATGACTACTTTGAGGAGTAATCCAACAAAAAGTATCGAACCAATGGTCAGCGCAATCAATAACCACATTGGTGTATCAGCCATTGAAACGTCTGGAGTCACCATAAGCGATTCTGAGGAATTAATGTATTGGGATTCATTTAGGTTTGGATTGGGTAGCGCAGGAGTCATATGAGCAGCAAAAACACTCAAGGTTGCTGTCCATTGCATTGCATGCCTCACATTTTCTAAAATTGTTGGGGAAATCAGTGGCGGTACTGAACAAAACCCCACCATACTTGAATGAATATCAAAAGGTCGACATTGAAAATTTCCCTCATCAAAGTTTTCTGAAAGACGTTCCATAATTTTTTGGCGCTCAGAATGAGTTTCTGCTAGGTTTTGATAAGATAGGGAGCTCATCATAAATAAAAAGATTGAAGAATCTGTATTTTTCAAGCTAAGGCTCAATAGTTCAGATTCTTTAAGTTTCAAGCTATTCAATTGATTGAAAAACCATATAGGAGCTAATTCTTTCAATTTTTGATTGTTCTTTGAATACGCTAAAAGATTTAAAAAAGTACTTTTATTTGAAAATTGGCATGCTAATTTAACATGAGACGCCGTAAATTGAATGCCGTTT
>DAHWEW010000346.1:0-2419 GCA_027326225.1 Legionellaceae bacterium | reverse complement strand
GGAGAGGCTGAAGTCGTGAATGGTCAGCAACACATGCATTTGATGGTGAATCAATCCACCTATATTCCTGAAAAAACCCGCCATCGTCTCGGAAACGCAGGGACTGAGCCACTTTATGTCATAGAAGTACAAAGTGGTGCCTATCTGGGAGAGGATGATATTATTCGCTTTGATGATATCTACCAACGGCAGCCGCAATCCAATACAGAAGTGGCACTTGAGGTTGTTTAAATTCAGAATACCAATGACAATAATAATGCAGTTAGGCTAAGGTAGAGCCCACCTCGTGTTTTTATTATTTCCTGTTTGTTCATCTTATCGCCAGTAAAAATCAAGCAAATGTAAATTAGGTTTGTAATGAGTAAAGTTTCATAAAACTCCCTTGTTTTACAAAAACGTGCTATGTTATAAAATAGAGCAGATTGTTTTTTTTGCGCATATTTTATAGGATCATTATTTCATGAACGGGGGAGATCATGCCCAATAGCTGTATTTTAGATAGCACATCCTTTGCCACACTTGATGACGCTGGACAAAATGCAGTACGTACTTTGTATGATGAATCCTATCTACCGGGTAAGAAACTAGCACTTGATCATCTGCAGTTGTTTCGACAAAGTCAATCATTGGCCGATGCGGTCACTTTTTGTGAGCATCAGCTAAACGGAACCAATGTCGTCAAATTTCAATTTATGAATGATGCTCAACTGGATGCGTTGGAAGAAGAGCTTTTGTTTTCTTTCTATGTCTTATCCGCTCAGTACCAGTTGCATGAAGTCGAACATAGAAGGCAAGATTTACCGCATCTTTCAAATCAAATCAAAAAGAATGCCTTTCTTATCAATGAAATCCGCAAAAGGAAACAAAAGAAGACACCAGAAACGCTCCTTCTTTCAGCGATTGATGATTCAGAAAAACATCTTAAGTATTTGGGAGTCACACTGGTTGCACCTATGGTGATAGACGCTCTGCTTGATTTCATTGACGAAGAAAATGAACCTTCACCTGAAGAATGGGACAACTCTGGTCAGACGGGTGTTGTAAAGGAATGGATGGGGATCTTCAATGGTCGGCGTCTTTATTGGGTATGGTGTGGTAATTTTTTGTCCACAGTTATTGGTTTAATCCCTGATGAATTTGCCAATAAACCACAAGCAGAATGGGGAGTGCAAGCCCCTTTACCTGTAACTGGTTATATCAGTTGGGTGCTTTATTTCGTGCGCTTTGGCATCAATTTGGGTTTATTGCTGAAACATACCATTGCAGGTCCTTGGATGAGCGAAGAAGAGCGACAAATTCCGTTTGGAGAGCGATTCAATGCTCAATGGCAGCAACGAAAATTTGCACTATTGAATGATTCTCTTTGGGGACTCATCAATATGGCTTGTTTCCTCTGGTTAATAGGAAAAGGATTATTGGGCTACTTGGGAAATGTGGTGACCACGGGGTTATTGTTAATGGATGTGGTATTAACTGTTTGGCGATTTTATGAAGAAGATACCAAACATCATGCCGAAATTTTGCGATTTGAACGTGATATTGATGAGTTAAGGCAAAAAATAAATGCTTTAAACGAAGAAGAGGAAGAGCGGCTGAAATTATCGATTCAGCTTGATGCCTTAATTCAGTCTAAAAAGAGATGCGAGTTGGAGTGGCAGTATAAGAAATATGCTTTGGTCAATGATTTGAGCTATGCTGCAGCTCTACTGATTTCTTTTGCTTTGATGGTTTCTTTTCTTTTTCCACCAGCAGCTCTTGCACCCGCAACGGCTTTGATCTTAGGCGTGCTCGGTGCCGCCTTATGTTTTGTCATTACAGCAGTTTATTCTGCGGTGAGTGAAGGTCTTGGTGTTGCAAAAGCCCAAGAAATAAGTCGCATGAACAGATGTGATGTGGAAGTTTTACTCGTAAAATTTAGCGAAACAACAGATGAGCTGGTCAAAAAACAATTGTATTTAGATATGAAACAATTGATGGCTGACTCTTTGTATCAAGACCGATTGTCTGGTTTTCAGAAAATGAAACTCGTACGGGTCATGTTGGTTGATTTATTAGTGCCGCCCCTGATATTTGTGTCCCTGATGTTTATGCCACTTGGGATAGGTCTTGCTGTGATAGCAGCGGGATTTGCTTTGGCGATCACTTCTTATTTAATTTTAAATCGTTTTGAACCTTCGCCTGATCAATTACCAGAGTTTGATGAAGCAATGTATAAAGCGTTTGCGAGTAAGCCTGTTCCAATGCTTGATGATTTAGTCTCTTTAGACAAAGCGTCAACGGTATGGACGCCAGAATTTTTCGACAAAGGAGGGCCAGAAAAGACAGGGGGTATTCTGGCTCCGAATGCCTCTTATGGTTTGGATCCTAAACCGGGTGGTTAATCGTTAAAATCGTTAAAATGCATTGGGTATCTTGCTAA
>DAHWEW010000345.1:0-2422 GCA_027326225.1 Legionellaceae bacterium | reverse complement strand
GAGTGTCACCTAGAGCACTGCCATGACCTGGAAAATGTTTATAGGCACAAACAATCCCATAGTGAGCAAATGCTTTTACAAATTGTTTCGCCGCTCGTACGACCTCAGAAGGTTCTGCCGAAAAACTTCTTCCGAGTTTCCCAATGATACCATCCTGTTCTTCTAGGCTAAGATCAATGACCGGCGCAAAATTTAAATTAAACCCAAGCTCGGCAAGTGTGGCTGCCATACGGCTCGCTTCTTGGTATAAATCATCATCAGAGAGTAAAGCTTGATCTTTGGCCTTCATGGTTTTCATAGAACCATCGATTTTAGTCAGTCTATCAACAGCACCTCCCTCGTAATCTACAGCAATAAAAAGAGGGAGTGTAGGGTTATATTCCTGATGAGATTGTGCATATTTCTTTAATTTATGGGTCAGCTGCTTAATCTGAGCGGCATTCTTCAAATTTTTGCCATATCTTTTTTCCGAAACATCATAATCAAACAGCAAAACACCACCTATTCCCTCTTCTTTTATCCATTGAACGACTGGACTTTGGCTATCCAAATCACAACCTTGGAAGCCCATGACCAACATCTGGCCAATCTTTTGTCTCAAATTCATCACTAAATACTCCTATAGGATGACATCCTTGTGATTTCGATGCATGCAAAGGATGAGTTTGTCCTGAACATGAACTATGGTTTTGGCGGTGGGATATCTTCCTTGTTACATTTACAAGAATTACCAGCAGTTGGGGGAAGAGGCACTTCAGAAAACTGTTCTGGGTAACAAAGAGTGATATTCCAAGCAGTCTCGCCTTTTGCAGGTTTCAGAGGAAGTGTCCAATCATGAAACCCTGGATATACTTTGCCTTGATCCGATTGCCAGAACACAGGTGTGAAACTTGCGCTAAAGGATAGCGTCTCTCCAGGTTGGCACTCAAACTGAACCCTGTTCCAAGACTTCCCCAGATAAACGTTAACATCTGTTATTGCTTTCCCAGTACTGGCATTAGTGATCACCACATTGACATTATAATTGGTCCAACATGAATCCTTAACCAAGGTCAGGAAGCATTGAAAAGCATGTGCTTGAAAAAACATAAAACAACCAAGCAATAACGCTATAAATTTAGTCATCTCAATCCTTCTGATATCAATCATGTTTATCTGCATAGAGTAGATCGTTACCTATTTAGCGTCAAATGAAGTTTGGCATTGCACAAGAATATTGATTTTTTTGTAAGGCAAGTATACTCTTCTGCACTCGGAGAGATGGCCGAGCGGTCGAAGGCGCACGCCTGGAAAGTGTGTATACGGAAACGTATCGAGGGTTCGAATCCCTCTCTCTCCGCCAAATTCTATTCATTGGCCTTTATGAAATTTCGGTCATTATTTATGTCAGGATGAGAACCTGAAACAGGTTAAATTGTGATTCTTTGTACACGACAAAAATGGATTTCGTCATTACCGCCTTCTCTCAAAGACGTCCGTCATGTGAGCTTTGCGAGACATCTCCTAAATATCAGGAGATCCCTCACGTTGTTCAGGATAACGCACGTTTTACTGAGGGTTGCCCCAATAGGACTAAAGGGCGCGAGAAAGACGGTTTACAAAAATGTCATATACAAAGATTTTAATTGATGAAAGCTTGCTAAATGAAATCAATGCATCCTAAGCTTAATACTGGTTTTGATAGAAATGAATCAGCTGGAATACTAGGGTGTGTTGACAATTCATTTTTGCAAATCCTCTATGATCCCTATGTACCGTCCCCACGATTTATTCGCGGGGTTGTCCACGGTATCTACTGGATGACGCGGACAAACCGCGTCACGTAGGCATTATAGAGTCATTGTCAATAGACCTGACAAAAATCTTTTGTATCAATTGAGGAATGATAAACCTAGTGACTAATCAGCAACGGGGTATACCCGACAAACCAATAACCGACGGAGAGTTTCGTCGGGCTTTAAAAGACAGGCATGTTCAACTCATCGCTTTAGGGGGGGTCATTGGTTCTGGTTATTTTCTTGGCACTGGTGCAGTTGTTCACCAAGTAGGGCCAGCCGTCTTTTTAGCATACCTCTTGGGTGGGCTCATCATTTACTTAACCATGTTATGTATGGGGGAGCTTGCCGTTGCGATTCCTATCTCAGGATCCTTTATCAATTACACCGCCGACTTTATTTCCCCTTCGTTTGCTTGTGGCGTCGGATGGTCTTACTGGATAAGCTGGGTTGCTTACATTCCTGCAGAATGTCTTGCAGGAGGTATTATCATGCAGCATTTTACAGGAGTGAATGGTTATATTTGGGCGATTGGTTTTGGTTTATTGATCACCTATATCAATATGTCTCATGTCGGCACTTTTGGCGAAATAGAATTCTGGTTAGCTTTGATTAAAGTATTCGCTCTATTTTGCTTTGTGGGACTA
>DAHWEW010000344.1:0-2435 GCA_027326225.1 Legionellaceae bacterium | reverse complement strand
TAATCTGTATTGCATGCGTTTTGATTCAGCTTCATTGGTCAATAATCTTTTGATTGTTTTCGTTAATTCTAAAGGATTCAAATCGTATTGTAGTAACTCAGGGACAACCATTTGGTTTTGTAGTAAGTTACATAACCCAATATATTTCACCTTGATTAATTTTGTTGCTGCGATATAAGTGAATAGAGACGCTTTATAAATAATGCACATGGGTTTTGCAAGTAATGCACATTCTAGTGATGCCGTTCCTGATGCCACAACCACGAAATCGCTGCAAGACATGGTTTCCACTGCTTGACCCAGCACAATGGTATGGTTAATTCGACGATCTTTAAAATAGGGGATAATGAGTTCTGGATCAATAGTGTCTGCAACTGGGATGACAAAATGTAAATCATTGAACTGCTGAGTCAACATCTCTGCTGTTTTTTGTAAAACAGGCATATGCCGTAGAATTTCATTGATTCGACTGCCAGGCAATAGAGCTATTAATTTTTTATCCTTGGGTAATTTTAACTGATCTCTCATGGCTTCTTCATTTTGAGAAGCCGATAGGTTATGAATGAGTGGATGACCAACAAATGATACAGGGACTCCGGCACGTTCATATAGTTGTTTTTCAAAAGGAAAAATAACAGCCATCTTGTCAACACATGCTTGGATGGTTTTGATGCGCCCTGGTTTCCATGCCCATATTTGTGGACTGATATAATAAAGGATCCTAATTCCTAACTTTTTTGCAAATTTAGCGATGCGTAAATTAAACCCTGGATAATCGACTAAAATCAATAAATCTGGTTTATGGGTCGTTAAGTGAGCTTTCAAATCTGAAAAAGCTTGACGGATAACAGAGATATGACGGATGACTTCTGAAATACCTGTGACACCATATTGGGCAAGTGAACTCAGAAGCTCCACGCCTGCTTTTTGCATATGATGGCCACCAATTCCAGTGAAACGAAGTGACTCATGATTTTTTTTTAATGCTGAAACGAAAGCTGCTGCATGTAAATCTCCAGACTCTTCACCTGCAACAATCACAATATGCTTAGCAGAACGCATGCTTATTGACCAGATTGTTTTCAATCAGTGCGGTTATTTTTTCGGCTGTTTCTAAAGCTTCTGATCCATCTTCGCCTGTGACGAGAGGGGTACTGTCATGAAGAACACATTGAACAAAGGCTTTAATTTCTTCAAGCAGTGCATCAGCAGGTTCAAAGGTTGATTGATAACGGCTGATGTCAGGAACGCCTGGAAACATTTCACCATCACCTTTGTTAAACACGGCAAATTGTTTGGTGTGATAATCAATGGAAATGTAACTATTGGGTTGAAATATTCGGGTTTTTCTTTCTGTTTTAAAACTGATCCTGCTGGCTGTGACGTTGGCTACACAGTGGTTTTCAAACGTAATGCGGGCATTTGCGATATCTATGGACTTGGATAGAACAGGAGCCCCATGGGCATCAATATGTTTGATAGGACTGTGCACAATCGATTGAATGATATCAATATCGTGGATCATCAGATCAAGAATAACATTCACATCCGTTCCGCGTGGGTTAAAAGGCGCCAATCGTTGGGACTCAATAAATAAGGGTCTATCCAAATGTTCATCGAGTGCGAGTCTTGCTGAATTAAATCGTTCTAAGTGCCCCACTTGTAATTTGGCATGATGCGTTTTGGCAAGTGCTATCAGTTCTTTGGCTTGTCGCACAGTTTCTGTGATTGGCTTTTCTAGGAGAACATGAATGCCTTCAGCCAAACATTCACGGGCGATGGCATAATGTGCGTTCGTGGTCGCCGCAATGCTTACTGCATCTACCTGTCCAAACAAATCATGAAAATCAAAATAAGCAGGGACATTGAGCTCACGTGCAACTTCTTCACACACCTCAACATTGAGATCACACACTGCCACAAGTTCAACATTTTCAAGCATTTGGTATTTTTGGGCATGAAAACGCCCTAAGTATCCTACACCTATCACCGCGCATTTAAGTTTATGCATATGTCTTTTTGGGGAATAATTTGTGCGTATTATTGCACTATCTTGGATCTATATCAATTTAATACAATACCTGCATTGCATTGAGCTGGTTTTCAACTATCATAAAAATGTCACATATATTCTCATCATAAGGAAATGTTCAGAATGAAATGGACTCAATTACAAAATAGTATTCATGGAAAAATAGTCACCCAACAATCAAAAGAATTTATCTCTGTTAGAGATGCTTTGGTTTGGAATAACATCAAACCGAACCGTTCACCTGATGTCATCGTTACTGTAAAAAATGAAGAGGACGTGGTTCATTCTATCCGTTTTGCTCGCAAAAATGGATTAAAAGTCGTGGTCCATGGAGGAGGGCACTCATGGTGCGGACTTTCTTTACGTAATGGCGGTATGACGATTTCTCTCGCTGAACTGAATC
>DAHWEW010000343.1:0-2436 GCA_027326225.1 Legionellaceae bacterium | reverse complement strand
AATGATTTTTTGACGAGAAGCATATTGCCTGACTTGATTCAGGTTGTGTAACAATGCGGTTGAATTGATATCGATATGTGTAGGTCTTGCCACGTTAATCAGCCCTTGGGGAATTTTGATAGCCATTAAAGGCCAAGTCTTCAAAGCGTGTATATTTCCCAAGAAAAGCGACCCGAACTTTGCCAATTGGACCATTCCGTTGTTTTGCAATAATGACTTCAGCGGTCCCTTTATCTGGGCTATCTTCGTTATACACTTCATCTCGATAGATAAAACAAATCAAATCAGCATCTTGCTCAATCGCGCCTGACTCTCTTAAATCTGACATCACAGGCCTTTTATCCTGACGCTGTTCTAGACTTCGATTTAATTGTGATAAAGCAATGACTGGCACTTCTAATTCTTTTGCCAATGATTTCAAACTGCGTGAAATTTCAGAAATTTCCGCTGTGCGATTGTCTGCTTTAAAACCAGGCACTTTCATCAACTGCAAATAATCCACCACAATCAGTGCCAAAGGTCCATGCTCTTTCACCAAACGCCTTGCTCGCGCACGAAGCTCAACAGGACTGAGAGCCGCAGTATCGTCAATAAACAAAGGGGCTTCTGATAACATATGAACCGCGGAGGTGACTCTTGGCCAATCATCATCATCTAGTTTACCTGTACGGATGCGGTGTTGATCGATTCGCCCTAAGGATGACATCATCCGCATGGCAAGAGAGTCGCCTGGCATTTCCATTGAAAATACCAACACAGGTTTTTGCGCCTTGATAGCGGCATGTTCGGCGATATTCATCACGAGCGTTGTTTTACCCATGGAAGGGCGACCGGCTACAATAATCAAGTCAGAACGCTGTAACCCGGAAGTCAATTCATCCAAATCGGTAAGCCCTGTTGCAAGCCCTGTGATAGAGTCCCCGCTGTGATAAAGCGCATCTATTTTTTCAACCGCTCGGACTAGAATCGATTTGATGACCTCAGGCCCCCCATCAGAGGGAGTTTGTTCTGCAATCGCAAACACCTTACTTTCAGCAAAATCAAGCAATTCAGGCACATCTCGATTTCCAGGATGATACGCAGAATCTGCGATTTCGGTCGCCACTGCTATCAACTGACGTTGCACTGATTTTTCCCGTACAATGTCTGCATAAGCAGATACATTGGCCACACTTGGAGTATTATTTGCCAACTCAAACAGATAAGCCTCTCCCCCTGCATCATCTAAGGCATTGTTGGATTTCAAGGTATCTAGGAGGGTAACGACATCAAAGGGTTGATTTTTCTTGGCTAGAGTAACAATTGCTCGGTAAAGGATTCGATGCTCAGTACGATAAAAATCTTCTTCACAAATTTTGATGCTGATTTTGTCCCATGCTTGATTATCAAGCATCAAACCGCCAATGATCGACTGTTCGGCTTCAGCTGAATGTGGAGGCCTTTTTAAAGGATCTGTCGTTTTTTTTCGCGTTTGCAAATCAAGCATGGTTTTACATAGCATCATTCATGAATGTGTCTATTGTAATCTTCATTTGCTAAAAAGTGTAATTTTTCTGGTTGGTTAGAGTGAAGAAGCGCGTTCCCATGTCTGAGTTCGTCCAATCCATGAGAGACCAATATATCCTCTCACAAGCAATTTATTTCCTTTTAAGCTCATCTTAACATTATAAATTTTGCCAGATTGTGCATCTAAGATTCGACCACCATCCCAAACGCCATTGCTTTGCTTTTTAAGTCCCCAAACAATCTGTAATCCTTTGATAGGTTTGTCTTTAAATTCACCAGGACAGGCCGAACAAATCCCTGTATCACCAGGTTTTGGAAACACTGTTGCAATGGTGCCTGTTAATATGCCATCCTTGACCTCAAAATGAAGCACCGCTCTCTTTTCACCAGTGACTTCGTCAACAGGCATCCAATTACCCTCGAGAGGCTCTTCAGCAAAGCTTAGAGACAGATAAGAAACGGTTAGGGCAAAAGCAAATAATATCTTCCATAATTTCATTGCATTTCTCCTATTTAATCGCCGCCATTCATAAAAATCATAAGCGATGTTCATCATGATTGCAAAAAAATTAATCGAAATTTTTGCGTTCCTCTTTTTTTGTGTTAGTCTTTAGTAAGTAAAACAGGATAATGTTTATTTATGAAACATGAAACCATTATTTTTCAATTAGCTACACACTATCTTCCTAAAATTGCGTTGCGATTAGAATGCCTTTTTCTCACCATTGAACAAGCCTGCGAAGAAACTCATCCCGTGATTCATCACTATGCTTTAAAAAACATTATTGAAATCATTAAGCTTATTGAAAAACCTGAGCTCAAAAGTCGATTTTTAAAAGAATTCATTCGCATTGAATTTGCTATCAACAAATCAGATACCCCCATTTCCAATCAATTATACGCTGATCTCTTCGTCCAAGTTCAAAGATT
>DAHWEW010000342.1:0-2449 GCA_027326225.1 Legionellaceae bacterium | reverse complement strand
CAAATACATGTGATTCAATGAACGTAATTAAAATGAGTAATCATGTTAACTTTCTGAGCAAAGATAGTCAAGCTTCGCTATCGCTCACCATGACGAGCACTATGCGAATAGGGGATCAAAAATCTGCATTTTTAATCACACCCTATATTGATCTTGCTTTTTCTATCCAAAAACCATAAAATTGTATAATTTTAAATCATAGAGTTTTATATGAAGACATTGGCGCAACGGATCTGGTTTGGTTCATTTTTACCAACCAAGTATCAAGACTATTTGTTCCACTTTAAAAAACATAATCCTACTTATCAAATCGAGCTATGGACTGATTTTTTAACCATAACACCAGCGGAACGTATTGAATTTGAACAATTTTGTACACACCATGGATTCATATTAAATAACATTCGAGATCACACATATTTGGTCAATTTTTCACTGATTGAAGAAGAGTTAGAATGCTCAATCTCATGTGATAAAGAATTAAGACGAGTTCACTTAGTCCGTGCCGCCGATTTAGCAAGAACGTCTATTCTGATTAAAACGGGTGGGGTATACCTCGATACCGATACTGACGCCTTAGCTACTTTGCCTATATTGTCCTCCCCACACGGTTTATTACTGAAACGAAATCCCTTTGCGTATCAAACCGCTCTATCCGATAATCCATATCCCGAATACGATGGTATTCTGATTGATTTTATAGCAGCAGAACCACAAAATCCCATCTTGATTCTAGCAGCTGAAATTGCAAAGCTCGATTACCAAACTTTTCATGCGAGTGCAAATCGTAGATGGGAGCGCTCTAAGCACTCTACAGTGCATTTATTTGCAACCGTTCGACTGACAGGGTCTTCCATTCGATGGGCAGTCGATTATTCTATTGCTCATGGGCATATCAAGCTCGAAAAAGAAAGTGACTTATTTTTTGATGATCGCTTTTATTTAGATTCCTCTTATGACAAAAGCTGGCTCATTGATTGTTTCGACGGTGATGATATACCGCCAGAGGAGCTTCATTCCATGGAATTGTTTCGGGCAGAAATAGAAGAAAAACGCAATCAACATTTCCCTTATTATTTGCCGAGCCAACCTACTTATCGCGAATGGCCAAAACCACCGTTGTATCGATTTCAACCCAAACAAGCAGAACCTGTTGTCGATATTGACCAAATCATAAAAACCTTCCGACAAAGAAAAGAAGCAGAAAATCAAACCATGATGGCATTGCAGCTATCAAGAGAAATACCTGTACTTACAACAAAGGATTTTCACCTTGAAGACTTTGCATTTAGTCTTTCCCCACTCAGTCTGCCTCATGATTTTAAGATCGATATTGATCTAAGTGCGCTCATGGATAACCACAGAACTTTTCGTGAAGTAGCAATAGAGCAGCTTACTGCTTATAGAGAAACCATTCCCCGACAAAATTGGTTAAAATTGTTTTCGAAACCACCTGTATTTCATGCTATTTCAAACCTGTTGAATCAACTGAAAACCAAAGTGGACATGGTGCCACAAGTCATCATCAATGAAATCCAAGCAATCAGTAACACCCTTTCTTTACAACAAAGGGAACCTTTAAATCAAGTGATCAAAGGCTTGCAAGAAATATTACAACCTTTAGAATCTGTTCATGCTTCACCTGTATCACACTAAGATGTCTATGAACATATGGATTGATGGAGATGCTTGTCCAAAACCAATCAAACAAATTTTATTTCGCGCCGCGATGAAACGTTTGGTCCCCTTATCGATTGTTGCCAATCATATCGCAGCGATCCCGCCCTCTCCCATGATCAAACGGATATTAGTCGAACCTGGTTTTGATTCAGCGGACACATACATCCTTGATCATGTAAAAAAACATGATCTGGTGATTACCAGTGATATTATTTTGGCTGATCAGATCATTGAAAAAAATGCAATGGCTTTGAATCCTAGAGGAGTTCTGTATGATAGAAACAATATCAAACAAATATTAACCATGAGAAACATCAACGAATCCTTACGCTCTAGTGGATTCATACAAGGTGGGCCGGCCCAATTCAGTGCTAAAGAAATTCAGTTGTTTTCAAATCATCTGGATAGAATCATCACCAATCATCTTTCTGATAGATTGAGTTGAGCCCACCACCACAATTCTTTGCTTAAGTGCACGAATTATGGTGATGAATGCGCTCTTGGTAAGAGCCCAACATATGGATTGACTTTGCTCTAGGCACCCAACATTGTAGCAATCGTTTCACATAATTGCTCACTGTCTGTTTTGGAAGGATTGAATGATGCAAAAAAACCTACTCTACGTTGCACAGCAAGAATTTTAGCTACAGACTTTTCTTCATCATTGGCAAGTTCACAGGAGCCATTTTTCCAATAGAGTTCTTTCCAAACCTTATGAGATGTAGCAAAATAGGTTCTTTGACTAAATTCAAGGAAGATTTGCAACAAT
>DAHWEW010000341.1:0-2478 GCA_027326225.1 Legionellaceae bacterium | reverse complement strand
TCAAAAGTTACTCAATGATCCAATATCGGCTAACGCCATGGTGATGACCGCACATGTTATCAATAACCATTTGGATAGCAACGGCATTCCCGCTACCTTATCTTATCCTATCATTACAGAACTACTGAGGAAACAAATAGGATTTGACGGAGTCGTGATTAGTGATGATTTACAAATGCAGGCCATCAGTAACCATTATCCTCTTGCTGAAACTCTTCGTATGACTATCAATGCAGGGGCAGATATGTTAATCATTGCGAATCAACTTGGGAGCCATACCGCTCATGAAGTGGTTGATTGTATTCAGTCAATGGTTCTTGCTGGCGACATCATGCCTGCAAGAATTGATGAGGCATATCACAGAATTTTTCGATTAAAAGAAACAGAGCTTTCCCCATTGTATTCGTGAATGGCTACTCTTTAGACCGCAGGTTTGGTTTGATTTTCTTGAGAGAGTCTATCTTTGATGGACTCAAACCGGATAAATAATTGATATAATTGGCCATTTTGTGTTGAAGACCCAAAATCAGTGGCATATTCTTTATCACCGCTTAGTATGCTCTCTACCGACTGAATCATTTTTTCAGTTGCCACTAATTTAGCACTTGCTGAGGAACGGCTTAATTGAAAAAAGCCAATGCCATAGTATTCCCATTTGTTTCTGATTCTGACTTCATACAATGCTTTTCGGTATTCAAGTTCTGCTTTTAACAGTTGTAATTCGTGATTTTTTGTAGATGGAAGTGTCAACACTTCTATTTTATTTTTTTGTGCTGTAAAGAGTTTTTCGGCATCCTGTTCATCTGCGCAATACTTTAAATCAGGCATAGACTCTTTGTATACTTTTTCCAAAGCCAATCGTATTTCATCATCGGTTTTTTCTTTGGGCTCCTGATTCAGTTCTTTTGTGAGCATATTCATCCATGCATTTTTTATAGGTGTCTCCAGTGAACTTACAAAAGGGTTGGCATAGGTGGCTACCCATTCTTGTTGGAAGGTATTTCCCTTTTTTTCATTCTTATAAATTGAGTATTCATTAGAGGTCAATTTGACAGAATAATGAGTGGTCATGTTGGCTATGAGAGGGTGTTGATGAAAGACATATTCAAAAATAGCTCTAACAGCAGCATGGGGTTCTATTTCACCTCCAAAGATGTCTCGATAGGCCTTTTCCACAAACCTATTTTTTTTCTCATCAAAAGATAAATCATGTTGATTCAAAATCTCTGGAAGTTGATTCTCTAAATGGCGCTCTATTTTTAATATCAATGGGGTATTCAATATTAATCTTGGATTCAGATCTTCAATTGTGATAGCTAACTGATTGTCTCCTAATTCTTTTTTTTCTACTTTTAATGATGGAAACATATTGACAAGCTCTGAAAGAACAAGTGCTATGCTGTCTTTGGGGCCTGTAAAGGTTACTTTGCCAAACTCTTTTGAAGGAATACGAAAACGCCCGCTTAAAGTATAGTCCGAATGAATGCTTACCTTGACCTCTTTGATATGTTGTTTGTGGATAGCATCCGAAATTCTTTTTGCTTCATAAGGGAAATAAAACTCATAAGAGGGTACATTTCGCAAAGGGGTTTGGTTTTCACGCAGAGATTGAAAAGAGCAAAACTGTTCTGTGCCTTGGCTGAATTCTGCATCTTCCGCGCAAAAAGGTAGGTTTCTTGACAGAGCATATTTTTGTGCCTCTTCAGTGAGTTGCCAACTACCTGCATCCACAAGCAAGATAGAAGGTCCTGTGCCTCGATAGACACACTCAACCTGTTCTAATTGTTTTGGATCTTTTAATTCAAAGCCAAATTCTTCGCATAATTCTATGCCTACAGCACCCAGTTTGGGATGATAAGGATCAGAGCAATGTCCACCGGCTCCAGCGAGGCCTGCATGATGACGATACGCAAGCGCAATGTCCCCATTTGGATTTAATACAGTTACGCCTTGGTAATTCGAGCGCCTTTGTCGCATACGTGATAACAAAGCATCGGTGTCCAAGTGAATCACCACTTGATGATCCTGGATGAGGACATCTTCATCCTGCAAGTCCAATGCGCTTTTCAGATAAGCTTGAACTGTGTTCACATCACCTGGATCAGCCACTGTTATAAATGTAGCGTTATCATCCTCCTGCGTTTTTACAGTAATATTGTAAGGGTGCATTGCGCCCTGAGCATCTTCTATGAAGAGACGTTGATTTTGAGTGAGGAGAGAGGATTCGCTAGCTCCTGCTCCAGTTTTCGGATGCTTTTTTCCAGTTTTAATGAAATAGGCATTGTTTTGTGCGGAAGTAAGTAGTGTATCTAACTCACGTCTCAATAGGATGTCGAATACATGATTGATATCATGTTCGGGAGTTAAAGGGACAGAAAAGGATTGCTTGCCCTCTCTTGCCATGCGAAAGGTATCTACTTCTTTATATTGGTCATACTCCGGTACGCCTAATGCCACAGGAATGATTGGGAGTTGAGA
>DAHWEW010000340.1:0-2528 GCA_027326225.1 Legionellaceae bacterium | reverse complement strand
AGGTCAAAATCATTTTCACACAAAGATTTAAATAGGAAAGATTGCATTTTATCCCCATTCAACGGTTAGTAATGGTAAGTGCTTGAGGGAGTATTTTGCGTAAACCAAAGTATCACTAAGCTCACCACTAATAGGTTTTCTTCGATGACATTTAAGGACCCCCTCTAATGTGTAATGTAACCGCTCAGGAATTTTTTTACTGCGAGTATTGTAGACATCGCAGGTGATAGCAATGCGCTTGATGGCCAATTGTTTAAAGGCATATTGGGTGAGCGCATTGATAGCCTCGGTCATCAACCCCTGGCCTAAATGCGATGAGCGAATCCAGTACCCTGTCTCAAGGCAAGGAACTGTCCATACATAATGATGATAGCCTGTTGCACCAATAAAGACGTCTGACACTTTGTCAAACATAAATAAGGGTAGATAGGGTTCATCATTCTTTTTTAAAATCCAATTGTCTAAGGCTTGTTGGATATAGGCTTCAGTTTCTTTGAGTGATGGTTTTGTATTTGCCCAATCCATAAACTCATGCAATTCGTCAAATGATTCTATGATGGCGGAATTCACTGCATTGCTATCATCCATTTGCGGCGGTCTTATTAATAAACGCGGCGTTTTAATGGGCATCGGTAAATCTATCAATATGGGCTTCAAAATACTCAATCCTTTTTATTAAAACGCAAAACAATTTTTCCTTCGTACTCGATGGAGTCGCACCAGGCAGAAAGAGCTCGTACCCATATCAACTGGTCTTCATACAATGCTTGATAGATAACACATGGCTCTTCAGTTTTTTCATTGATGCCAATGGCTAATACTTTATATAATCTCTCTGGGGTTCGATAGTGAGTATACAATCCTCCCACGCGAACGCTTTGCTCTGCCTGTTTTACGGTTTCAATTAAGTCGTCAGACGAATGCATATTTTGTTGCTTCTAGCCTGTTGAGTAACCATTCGATAAGGATAACATAGGACTAGACTGACATTTAATCCATTATTACGAAAAGCCACCGAAGCAGATGGTATTGCAAATGTTATTTAAAATTAATCAGAAGATTGTTCAAGGGAGTTATGATGAAGAAATATTTTTTTGCAACCGCATTAATTGTATCTACAGGTTGCGTTGCCAATACATATCCAACCAGCTTTGAGGGTAAGTATAAATGTGCTGGCAATGAAGTTGGTACAAAAGAGGCCTTCAAATGCGATATGATCATAAAAAAAACAGGTGAAACGTTTGCTTCTTCAGCAAGTTGTTCTGATGGCAATTCGTACATTGGGACGGGTATTTATGACAAAAACACCCATCATTTATCAACTGGGTTTATCAACCCAAAAAAATCAGAAGAAACCGGTGTTTCAGTGTCAACTATTAAAACAGATGGAAGCATTGTTACAGTCTGGACTTACTTGAACAACACTTCAATTGGACGAACAACATGCACTAAAGAGCGGTATTGATGAAGTGAGGAGGAATCAAGATTTCTTTTGAGTTCTTGAATGTTCTATATCAAAATCTTAGCTGGCGCAGTTATGATTATTGACAATAAATTGGACCATCCTATATTAGATGGTGCTGCAACGGATTTTCATCGAAGCTAAACATTGCGTCGTTTAATACTGTTTTCAAACAGGATGTGATAGCTAATTCTGGCGTATGCAAGTGCCTCTCCTACACTTTACACTTGAATAAGAGTTTGCTATCGTTCTGGCAAATTTTATCGTGTTTGTTCTGTAATAAATCACAGTGGCACCAAAATCCGCCTGTGTATAGTGATGATTGACTAGATGCTTACCTCTTACTCATATACTCACTACTACAACCACGTCAACAATCCACAAGAGAATAGATGATGACAAAAATAACCTTTTTAGATCTTTATAAAGCATATGAACAAAATGGTGGACCTTTATCTCGTTCACAGTTAAATGCTCTTGGTATGAGTGGTAGGCAAATCTATAGGGCGCTAACTGGAATTAGACCTAAATTAATTCTAAGAGAGGATGGTCTATTGGATTTGGCTCCTCGGATTACACGGTCTCTCTATGAGAATGTTAACGTTGGTGTGAGGCATGTTGGTGTATATAACAGAGCACAAGAGGTATTTCTTCCAAGCGCAGATATAGACATACGTGATCGGGCTGTTCATGATGCCATAAAAGCAAAAGTAACAGAGCTCCATCATAATAGAGCAAATCGTCTGATATTAAGTAAACTAGATATTTTACCTTTGCCAGATCAACTAAGAGTAGTGGAGCTTCCTACAGGCAATTCTTCTATGGCAAGAGGATTTGTGCCCGTCCTGGATCAACGACCGCTCTATCTAGATATAGAGACTTATCCTATCCGTTTATCCATTCCTCGAAATAAATTGATATGGGATGTGAATTTTGCTGCGGCTAATGTAAAAGCCGCTATATCAATCACCGAAGGACAGGGTAGGTGGGAGGCTGCAAATCATTATCGTAGGTTATTAAATAATCCTCCAACATTAACACCTGCTCTTGTAGAAGAGGTTGCGAG
>DAHWEW010000033.1:0-12044 GCA_027326225.1 Legionellaceae bacterium | reverse complement strand
GAGTGGCTATTTAGAAACACACATCTAAGTTCAATATGCGCTATTATCCTTGAGTTTATGAGTTTTTGCTATTTATTTCATCGCCTTGCTGGCACACAAGGACTGTCAATATACTCACCATCAATCGTTAAGATAGTATTCACATCAGCGCGTTGATAACTGGCTAACACATCGTATTGTGCTTTGGTGACGTAGCCATAGGTATTTCCACAATAAATCAATGCGGAAGCATGGTGGCTGGGCGTAACATGGAGAGGAATATCGCAATCCCAGCTAAATTGAGACAGATCGCAGTTGGCTTCAGCTATGCTGATAGATAGAAGGGATAAGAGGGCAATTAGGCTCCATCTTTTCATGAAGATCACTCCATTATGAATTGACTAAGCTTTATATCGACTAAATCATTTATTTCTTTAATTTAGTCTAGAGGGTAACGCAAACAGTAACGTTCACGATATTGTTCTAGGGTAAGTTGAGCATTGCTTTATTTTATTTAAGAAATAGATTCCCGCTTGCGCGGGAATAACGATATGAGAGGGATTGTTTTGAATATCATTGAAACAAAGCAATAGGCTCTTGCTCTGTCCACAATGAAGCTCAGTGAAAACTATTCACCTTTTTTGGTCGCTAATTTTTCTTTGATGCGTGCAGCCCGTCCTGCTAAATTGCGCAAATAGTAGAGTTTGGCGCGACGCACATGACCACGACGTTTTACGGTAATACTGTCAACGACAGGGCTGTAGGTTTGAAATACACGTTCAACACCGACATTATGAGAAATTTTACGTACTGTAAATGCAGAATTCAAACCTCGGTTTCGTTTCGCAATGACAATCCCTTCAAAAGCTTGTAAACGCTCACGGGTGCCTTCTTTTACCTTCACTTGAACCAGCACGGTATCACCTGGACTAAAATCAGGGATTTCTTTGCCCTGCATTTGCTCGGCATTAATTTGATCGATTATTTTGCTCATCATTCCACTCCTAAAATAACTTGTCTCATTCTCTTTATCATTGAGACACTTGCTCATTCTGAAACTCAACAAGTAGTATTTTGTCTTGTTCACTCAATGTCATTTTTTCTAATAAATCCGGTCGCTTCAACCATGTTTTCCCTAAAGACTGCTTCCTTCTCCAACAATCAATCTCACGATGATTGCCATTCAACAACACCTCTGGCACATGACTACCATTGACCAGAACTGGGCGAGTATAATGTGGACAATCCAATAGTCCATTCATAAACGAGTCTTGTTGGCTAGAGGCTTCTTGGTTTAAGCTTCCTGGTAGCAAGCGCACAAGGGCATCAATATATACCATTGCGGCTAATTCTCCGCCACTCAAAACAAAATCTCCTAACGACCACTCTTCTTCAATATCATGAGAGATGATTCGTTCATCAATGCCCTCATATCTACCTGCTATAAAAAGCAGGGGTTGCATTGTTTTAGCAATGTGATTTAAATCCGCCTGCTTTATCATCTTTCCTTGAGGACTTAAATAAATCGTTTTACAGTGCTTGGGCATTTCATTTCGTGCATGAATGATTGCTTGATGCAATGGTTCATACATCATCACCATACCTGGCCCGCCGCCGTATGGTTTGTCATCGACCTGTCTATAGGGTCTTTTAGCCCACTCTCTTGGGTTCCAGTAGTCTACCTTTGCCAAACCGCGCTCAATTGCGCGTCCCGTGATGCCTAATTTTAAGCTGTCAAGCATCTCTGGTATGAGGCTTATCACGCCAAGATGTAACATTTGCTAAAAGTCCACGTCCCAGTCAACGGTAATGAGTCGTTGACTGTCATTAATTTCAATCACTGTTTTTCCTGGGAGATAGGGCAATAAATGTCTCTTTTCTCCCTCTACGACGAGCACATCGTTGGAGCCCGTTGCCAAGATTTCGGTGACTTGGCCTAATAACATGCCTTCTGTGGTCACCACTTGCATGCCGTGAAGTTCATGCCAGTAATATTCTCCCGCTTGAAGTACTGGGAGCTCAGTGCTTGGAATAGCTATTTCTACATTGGTCAAACGAGCTACTTCTTCTCGAGTGTCAAAATTTTCAACAGCTGCCAAAATGAACTTATGATTCCTTTCTAGATGCGATAATTTCAGTGGTTGCCATTGGTGGTTCAAATGGGCGTGCCAATACTTGTATTGCAAAATATTATCTCGTGGCTCGGTAAAGGAGATGACTGTAATCAAACCCTTAATCCCATGTGACCTACCAAATCGGCCAATGACCACCCAGTCGCTATCTTTGTTCACTTGATTAGGCGGCGTTGGTCTTCATATATTCTTTTGTCAGCGCCATGACGCGTTCAGATAACTGTGCCCCAATTTTTTGCCAGTGGGTTAGTTTGTCCACTTCCAAGTGCAACCGTACTTCTTGCCCACGGGCGATGGGATTAAAATAGCCAATACGCTCTATATAATTTCCATCACGGCGTCTGCGGCTATCAGTCACAACGATGTGGTAAAAAGGACGCTTTTTTGCGCCAGCTCTAGATAAACGGATAACGACCATGGTCTTCCTCTTTAAGCGTAGTTACGTAAAAATGGCGAGTATTGTACGAAAATTAACGTGGTATTGGAAGAGGTTCTGTTTATTTTTTTGTGATATTTCACGATCTTCGTCCCATTTCCTGAATCTATCAGAAGCCCTTTATGAGAAGTCATCAGGGAGCATCCCTTTTAAACCGGTCAGTCCCCCCATCCCACGCATCATTTGTTTCATAGCGCCAGGTTTGGTAAATTTTTTCATCATCTTTTGCATTTGGGTAAA
This sequence comes from Legionellaceae bacterium, assembly GCA_027326225.1. Classification (GTDB taxonomy): domain Bacteria; phylum Pseudomonadota; class Gammaproteobacteria; order Legionellales; family Legionellaceae; genus DAHWEW01. The sequence continues at coordinate 9,257 of DAHWEW010000033.1, read as the reverse complement.
TTGTTTCAGTAATCGATTCACATCTTGTATTTGAGTGCCGGATCCTTGTGCGATGCGCTTTTTTCGTGATCCAATGATGATTTTGGGAATACGTCTTTCCTTAATGGTCATCGAGTTGATAATGGCTATGGTTTGTGCCAACGCTTTATCATTGACTTGGCCTGCAGCTTGTTGTGGTAATTGACTCATCCCAGGCAACTTGCTCATCATACCGCTGATACCCCCCATCTTGTTCATCTGGATGAGTTGTTCTTTAAAATCCTCTAAATCAAAATTTTTTCCTTTTTTTAATTTTTTGGCTAATTTTTCACTCGCAGCCTTATCTGTTTTACGCTCGACATCTTCGATGAGGGTTAAAATATCTCCCATCCCTAAAATACGGGAGGCAATGCGTTCTGGGTGAAAGGGCTCTAAAGCATCTATCTTTTCACCACTACCGATAAATTTAATCGGTTGACCCGTGATATGTCTCACAGAAAGTGCAGCCCCCCCGCGAGCATCGCCATCTGTTTTGGTGAGAATAATACCAGTCAGTGCGAGGGCATCGTTGAATGCTTTTGCTGTGTTCGCTGCGTCTTGTCCAGTCATGCTATCGACAACAAATAGAGTCTCTATGGGGTTGATGGCTTGGTGGAGAGACTTAATCTCAGTCATCATATCAGCATCAACGTGCAATCGACCGGCCGTATCGAGGATCACAACATCAACAAATTGTTTTTTTGCGCTATCTAGGGCTTGTTTGGCAATGTTCAAGGGGGCTTCAGAAGAAGTAGCATTGAAAAAGGAAACATCTATCTCTTCTGCGAGTAGTTTTAATTGTTGAATGGCCGCAGGACGATAAACGTCAACACTAACCAACATGACTTTTTTCTTTTCTGTTTCTTTCAGGTAGCGGGCTAATTTTGCAGCAGTGGTTGTTTTACCAGAACCTTGAAGGCCCGCCATTAAGAAAACAGCCGGAGGTGTTGTTTTGAAATCTAATTCTGTGCGAGTATCGCCCATGATATGGATGAGCTCATCGTTGACAATTTTGACCAAGGCCTGATCGGGGTTTAAGCTGGTCATGACCTCTTGGCCTAGTGCTTTTTGTTTGACATGTTCAATAAATTCTTTGATGACAGGGAGAGCAACATCTGCTTCAATCAAAGAGAGACGAACTTCACGTAACGCTTGTTGCATGTTATCTTCTGTCAAACGCCCACGCCCACTTAGATTCTTAAAGGTACGGGTTAAACGCTCAGTTAAATTCTCAAACATAGTGTGTTCCTCGTTTAAAACAACAAAAATAAACTCAATAAACCGATAAAAATGGCGTATTTTACCAAATAATAAAGTGTTCTATTGTATGCTTTTAATCTTTTTCCAACCAGACGAATGTGATAGATATACTGGAACAGTTGGTTGATCAATCCTACTTTTTCTGTGGGTAAGTTTTTGCTTGCAGCGGCTTTCATGACTGTTTTGCTGAATAATTGATTGAATTGATTGGCAAATCTATTTTTTAAGGGTCTTCTGATGTCACAAAAAAGAATAATTCTGTCTTGTGAGGTGTTGTTTTCGGCACGGTGAACATAAGTTTCATCAAATATAACGTCTTGTCCATCTTTCCAGAAATAGGATTGTCCATCTACATAGATACAACAATCTTCTGAATTAGGGGTGATTAAACCCAAATGATATCGTAGCGATCCGGCATAAGGATCTCTGTGTTCGAAAAGAAAGCTATTTTTAGGCAGTAGTGTAAACATGGCTGCATTGATATTAGGGATACGCTTGATGAGTGCTATTGTTTTTGGACATAGCTCTTCTGCCGATGGTAATGGGTTTTGGTACCATTTTAAGTAAAAACGTTTCCAACCCCGGCGAAAAAATGAATTAAAACCAATGTCATCGTAACTTTCTCTGGCAGTAATATAACCTTCTTTATATAAATGGTAAGCCTCATCTCGAATGGTTTGCCAATGATCACGAAGGAGGTGTAACTCTGGAAAATCAGAGGGGTTCAGAAAAGGTGTTTTTGGGACTGATGAAAAAAGATACATGATGGCATTGATAGGGGCTAAAAAACTAGAGTGATCTGTGAGCTGACGTAGAAATTTTAAACGAACGCGGCCACGAAAGTGGGTATAGGCTACTGAAAAAAAATATCCTAAAAGAAATAAAATTTTAAAATATAATGTGGAAAAAGTGACCATAAAGAACCAATTTGAAGTGAAGGTTGAACTATAAACCTGAAAAAACAATAGCGGTATCTTGGTTTTTTCGGGTTAAAACGTAGGAATGATGAAAAGTTATCGCTTCAGCCAAAAGTTGTCAATATAATTGTCCTAGAAAACAGAGTAGCTCGCTACTCTGTTTTCTAGGATAATAGCAAGTTGGTTCTCATCGTGTTGCTTCCTTAAGGATAGACAGTGCAAGTTTCTACTACGATCCTTTTTTGTATCTTATTGGTATTGATCTTGTTTGCAGCTTTTTTTTCTGGTGCAGAGATTGGCATGATGTCGCTGAATCGCTATCGACTTCGACATCTGGTTAAAAAGCGTCATAAACAAGCCATTAGAGTCAATCAACTTTTATCACATCCCGATAGATTATTAAGTGTCGTTCTGATTGGTAATACGTTGGCGAATATCGTGTCATCAATGGTGGCAACACTGATTGGTCAGCGTTTTTATGGTGATGTGGGCGTTGCAATTGCGACCGTTATTTTGACCCTGGTGATTTTGATTTTTTCAGAAATGACGCCCAAAACTTTGGCCGCGCTCCATCCACAGAAAATTGCATTTGCATGCTCTTGGCTTTTAATGATTCTCCAAACCATTTTCTCCCCATTGGTTAGTTTAATCAGTTGGGTTGCCAATGGTATTTTACGCCTCTTTGGGGTTTCTATTGATAGGGCACAAAAAGATGCTTTATCGGGAGAAGAGTTGCGCTCAGTTGTTCATGAAGCGGGTAGTTTATTGCCTATTGAGCATAAAAGTATGTTGATTAGTTTGATAGATTTGGAGCAAGCAAAAGTTGAAGACATTATGGTACCAAAAGCTGAAATTGTTGGGATTGATTTAGAGCAACCTTGGCATGAATTACTCGTACAATTAGAGATGGCCCAACATACTCGTCTTCCTCTTTATCGTGACACCATTGATAATTTGGTGGGGATGGTGCATATGCGTAGTGTGCTTCATCTGGCTTTAGAAGGTAGATTAGATATGGATAGCTTATTGCACATTGCAGCTCCTCCTTATTATATTCCCGAGGGCACTTCTTTAAACACGCAAATTTTAAATTTCCAAAAAATGAAACGTCGAAGCTCTTTTGTCGTTGATGAATATGGTGATTTACAGGGTCTTGTGACCATGGAAGATATTCTTGAAGAAATTGTGGGTGAATTTACGACGGATATTGCAACCTTAAGTAAAGATATTACGCCGCAAGATGATGGTTCGGTGATTATCGATGCGAGCACGACTTTGCGTAATATCAATCGGTTACTCAACTGGCATTTACCTTTGATTGGTCCAAGAACGCTAAGTGGATTAATTATTGAGTACCTAGGGTACATTCCGCCCGCAGATTGTTGCTTAATGATCCAAAACTATAGAATAGAAGTGTTAAAAGTGGGCGATAATACGATTAAAAGTGTACATGTGACTAAGGTAGCAAAGCCTAGAAAACATCAGATGTAATGGATTTGCTGCCATTCACTGCAAAGTTAGTTTTGAGAGTTTCCATGGATGATGGTAAAACTGCTGCAAATGGTTCAGCATGTGTTGTGCTTCAGATTTTTTTGTAAATTCGGTATGGATATCATCTGACCATTCTCCACTGGCGGTGTTGAGAATAACGGGTATATATCCATCATCGTCTGGGTAAAGCGCAAAGATCCAATTTTTTTGAATGACTCCATACAATTTTAACGCATCAAGTGCGGCTATCTCTTGTTTTTGTAATTCAACGTGTCCATTTTTTGGATTGATGGTGAAGTATTTTTTGGCCAGTACCTTTGCTTTTTCACGGGATAAAAACTGATTGGGTAACATGCCACTTTCCATGACAAATGCACGTTCAGGAAGAAAGCTATGCGTGCTTGTTAAGGCTTTCAAGAGGGATATGCCATCCAATGAGTCCGGGTAAGGTAATCTTAAAAAATCGATGATGGTTGGTGCAATATCAATCAGTGCCACACGGGTATCTACCTGTTTAGGGAGGGTTGTTAGCTCATGGTGTTGATATATTTTAAATGCCAGTAAGCAATGAAATTGGTCAGGACTTAACAAGTCACTCCCATGGCCTGCACTCATTTCAAGGGTCGTTGATGTTTTTCGGTTCAAATATTTTGCAAATCTATGGCCAACTCCTTGATAAAGTCCTGCACGGGTTTGTCGTGAGCCTGGCACATAAAATGACTCACCATGGTCACTTAGTAGGACAACAAGACTGTTTTCTAGGAATCCATGTTCTTGTAATACTTGTAAAAGCTTGAAGACTTGTTGATCTACTTGCCTGAGCGCTGATACATAGAGTTGTTCTCTTTCATCTAAGCTGTATTCATTTTTAAATTGTGCGGGTGATGAGCTTGCTGAAGCATAAGGCCAGTGGGGTAGGGTAAAGTGTACCGCTAAAAAGAGGGGGGCCGTTGTCTTTGTCTTTGCTATCTCTCTTTTTAATTCCCAGTCAAACGTTTGGGGGTAATACGTATGGTAACAGGCACGATTCATGTAATTATAGGGAAATAGCCATCGACTAAATGGTAAATTAACCAAAAGATTACTCAGTGGAAAATCATTAAAAGTGCCTAGAATGATGTCATTGGCACCTACCTTGGGGCCAATGATTTTCTGAAACCCAAACGCTTCGCCTAAGTTATTAAATCGACGATCGTCCGTCGCAAAAATGGTTTGATACCCTAAGTGTTGTAATGACCATGCGATACTATGAGACGAGGTTTGTTTATCCTCAGGCATCAAATTATATATTGCATGGTGATGAAAGGGATATAAACCAGAAAGAATGGTTGACCAGGCAGGATATGTGTATGCAAGAGGGCTGATTGTCTCCTTAAACAACACACTATTTTGGATGAAATGAGTGAGGGTAGGTGTCTGTTTGCTGTTGATGCTTTTAGGTCTTAGTGAGTCAATCCCAATGAATATAATATGGTTAGACGGACTTTGATTTTTGATTGAAATCACCTGCATTTTGTCGTACGAAAATAAACCCATGCATAGCAATAATGATAGCGCTATCATTTTCGGGTATTTTTTTGTTGCAAAAAATAAGGCGTTCATTGTTAACAAAATTAATATGATTAATGACATGAATAAAAAGATGAGGATGACGGTTTGTGGTAACTCAGGTAACAATAATTCGCTAAAAAGACTTAATGGAAAAAAATAGCAGTTGGCTGTGATGAGCGCACAAATAGAAATGAGCCAAATCACGAGCTGTGTGCGTTCTAGTGATACTTTATAATGGCATTGGAACATCCCCCAAAGAAGCGCTGTTTGCAAGACAGATAAGACAAGATAGAGACAGATATGGATGAGTCCTGTCCCAATCAACTCAAAATAAACCAAGGTGGGTAAGGGGATGGCGCTAAGATAAGAGTGACTTTTTGATAAAATAAACCCAATTTGTAAACATAAAAAAACAAGATTGTATAGGGAAAAATGGAGAAACCAAGTCAAAAAAAATGGCTTATTTTTCACGATGTTGGAGTGACAGTACTATTTAAATGCCAATTATAGATATAGCTGTTAATTGAAGCAATCTGTTTTAACTGGCTACGTAATGGCTCGTTAGCATAAAGAGAAAGATGTTTGATGATATCTTTTTGACTCCCTCCAAAATCATCAAGATACCAGTCATATAGTCTTGAGATGATCAATTTATCTTCTACAACCTGCGTGCCGCGTAAGGAATTAATATAACTATAAGCCGCAATGTTGAGTTGTGCTTCGATAGTGCTACCTTGAAAGGTCTGTTTGCTGAGATTGGCACCACCAATGGTCCCATCATTCATGGCGTAATGGGTTCTTGGATCATTCCAAATCGCTCGAATGATGCGATTTTCAATGTCATCTAATGTTAAGTGTGTACCATCAACCGTGACAACATGTGCGCCCCAAGGCCCAATACTAAATAACCCAGGAGAGATATTGACTTCTTGTATGCTATCCAGAGGATAATATTCGGCAATGATTTGAACAATCAATGCATTATACAGATTGAGCCAATATGCTAGTTGTTCTTGGCGATTGTATTGATTGATATGAATCTTTGACATCCGGTTGATATATTGTTTCAAAGAAGCCAAATCAGATTCATCAAGATGAGGATAGTCAACAAGATTGATGCCTTCGTCATTGGTAATGACATGGCGGTTCAAAAAATCTTGCCATTCTTGGTGTGAGATAACGGCTTGAGAGAGGGGGTTATGAACTTGCCATTTGGGCCATACATTTTTATGAAAGGAAGCGAAAGCCATATTGGAGAGGAAGAGCAAAAGGGAAAATAAGAGGATAGGCGATTTGAAAGAAGTGACATGCCTCATGGTTTAGTCATCCTCATGGGTGGGTAATAGGGCTCTATTTCTGAGCGCGTTACCGATGGTATGGCAGTCCAAATATTCTAATTCTCCTCCATTGGGGATGCCATGTGCGAGTTGGGTGATCTGGATCTGATGTGGGCGAAGAATTTCTTGAATAAAATGGATGGTTGTTTGACCCTCAATGGTTGGGCTCAGTGCCAGAATAACTTCTTTAATCTGTTCATGAATCACCAATTGTTGGAGTTTGGGCAGATTTAAGTCGTCGGGTCCTACGCCATCTAAAGGAGAAATTTTCCCCATCAAGACATAATAAGACCCACGATAAACATTGCTTTGTTCTATAGCCAAAACATCCTGAGGACTTTCAACAACACAAAGCACATGGGCTTCTCTCTCTTTGTTTTGGCATAAAGTGCATATCTCTTCGCTAGAAAGATTATTACATCTTTGACAATGGCGAATATGATGCATGGCATCTGTTATGCATTCTGCAAGGTGGAGTCCACGTTGGCGTTGATGTTGTAATAAGTGAAATGCCATTCGTTGCGCTGATTTTGGCCCAACGCCGGGTAAAACACGCAAAGCATCCACCAATCGAGAGAGTGTATCCATCGCTTGCTAATCTTCATCCTTCTCTTTATCTTTCATGAAGTCTGTTGGAATATTAAGACCCGCAGTGAGTTGAGTGATTTTTTCCTTAGATGCTTTTTCAATTTTTCGCACAGCGTCATTGACTGCTGCTGCAATCAGATCTTCTAGCATTTCAACTTCTTCTTCGAGAAGGGATGGATTGATCTTGACTCGCGTTAAGTCATGTCGGCCATTCATTTCAACTTTAACCATGCCACCACCTGACTCACCAGTGACCAAGAGCTTACTTAATTGCTGTTGGGCCTCTTGCATGCGTTGTTGCATTTTTTGTGCTTCTTTCATCAGGTTGCCAAGATTTTGATTTATATCCATTTGAGCCTCTATTCATTAGTCGTAAGTGAGTTATGATATCATTTTTTACAGTTTATGCAAAATATAATCATTAATGTTTGTGGATTTTTTTATCCTAATTAGGATTATATGAGAGTTTGGTCAAAGTTGCATGCAAAAAGACACATACTTATATGCAACCTGGGTATTGATGCGCATAACCCAGGTTGCATATAAGTATCGCATCATCTCATGCCGGATCCTGCAGGATAAAGCGTTATCTAAGATAATGTATCTTCCTCTAATGGCACGATGGAGCCCTTTACTACTTCAGCTGAAAATGTTTGCTGCAGCTCTTTAAAACATGGATCATTTTGCAGTGCTGCTTCGGCATTGTCTTGTTTTTTCTTCATGGATTCTTGGCGTAGTTGAGCGGGTGAAGAGAGGACTTCCTCATCTGTATTCAGCGTAAGCATGATTCGCTCACCGTAATAATTGCTTAATCCTTGTTCGATGCGAGTCTTAACTGTTGTGGTGAACACCGAAACATGCCTCTTATCAACGCGCAATATCACTTCTGCACCAGTTCTACTCACCAATTCTGCTTGCAGAGCAGCATTTAAAGCCAGTCCACTTAAATTTAGTTGGTTGATGATGGCATTCCAGTCTGTTTCTTCAGTCTTTGTCACAGGCTCTCTGGCATCAGGAGAAGACACGGATTCTTCTTTTGGCTCATCGAGTATCAGTTCTTCTGTGATGGGCACAATGGGTGATTCAACAGCGACGGGCGTGCTGTGTGAGTCCAGCGTTGTCCTGGTTTCACTTAAAAGTACTTTCTTTGTTTGATGGTGTAGAGGAGGGATTGTGCCCTCATCAGTAAGCGGACGGAAGGTATACATGCGTAGTAACATCATGTCAAAGCCAATGGCTAAATTAGGTGCTAAGTCTAACTCTTCTAGTCCTTTTATCCCGATTTGATAAAATAACTGAACATCTTCGGGGGAAAATTGGGTGCTTAAAGCAACAATTTCAGGGGGGGGGGCAATCAGTGGATTGGTATTAGATAGGTTTTGACAGAGGCTGATTTGGTGCAAATCACAGAGCATTTCTTGAACCACGTAGTGGAAATGCCCACTTTCTGTCGCGATTTGTCGACTGATCATCATGAGTTGTTCTGGTGCGGACTGTGCTAAAGCCTCTAAGAGCTGCAGAGCATAATCTTCTTTCGTGTATCCCAGACAGCTTTGTACCTCTTCTGTGTACAAATGGGTGTCAACACTTGCAATGACTTGATCAAGAAGACTCAACGCATCTCTCATGCTTCCAGAAGCTGCTTTTGCCAATAGTCTTAATGCTTCTTGATCATAACTGAGTTTTTCGTCGGCCATGATCAATGCAAGTTGCTGACAGATGACGTCAATGGTCAGATGTTTCAAATGAAACTGTAAACATCGCGATAAAATAGTGACGGGTAATTTTTGCAAATCGGTGGTAGCCAGTAAAAATTTCACATGAGGAGGAGGCTCTTCAAGTGTTTTGAGTAGTGCATTAAAACTATGTTGCGACAGCATATGAACTTCATCAATGATATAAATTTTAAATCGCGCATTCGATGGAACATACTGGACATTTTCAAGGAGCTCACGCGTGTCTTCAACCCGTGTTTTGGATGCACCATCAATTTCAATTAAGTCAATAAATCGTCCCTGTTCAATAGAGAGACATGCGTCACATTGGAGGCAAGGCTCGGCGCTGATGCCTTGCTCGCAATTGAGTGCTTTAGCAA
>DAHWEW010000339.1:0-2534 GCA_027326225.1 Legionellaceae bacterium | reverse complement strand
AGGTCAGTGCAAGAGCACCTTGCGCGCTGGGCGCTTGAGGATAAGTCTTGATGAGAAAATTAGCACGCTCAATTGCAGCAACATACATTCTTCGTCCATAAAAATCATTTGCAGCATTCAGCTCACGTTGAGCAAACAGATTGCGCAGATAAATCATACGCTGCAATGCATTGCTTTTATATTGGCTTTCAGGAAACTTTTGTACTAAGGTAGCAAAATCAGAATAGGCTTGCGACTGGGTTCCTGGATCACGCCAAGACTCATCCACGGGCAGTATTTTTGCAATCCCTCCACGAGGTTGATGGAAATTAGCCAATCCCTTCATATAATATGCATAATCTACACGCTTAGCACGAGGATAGAGATGAATAAATCGCTCTGATGTTGCCGCACAAGATGGATAATCTTCTTTTTGATAATACGCATAAATTAAATCAAGTTCTGCTTGTTCTGCATAATCACTAAAAGGGTACATGGTTTCCAATGCTTCAAGCCGTTTGATGGCATTAGAATATTGCTCTTTATCCAATGCCTGCTTGGATTCCGTGAAGAGTTGCTTCGCAGTCATGCCCTTAAATGGCCCCATGTCATCCTCATCTTTACCCCACCAATGTGAACATGACATGGTTGATAATACAATAGTCAGCATAAACAACGCCTTCATTTTCTTCATAACAATACCTGTGCTCTAATCATTAAATCATGACGATTATATCGAGGTTATTGCATTTTGTCTGCTAAATTCAACACATTAGGCTCAGAAGGAAACTATCGGTCAAAATTAAATGTCAACAAACCCTAGTCATCGTGAGCAATACTGACAATCGCGGCCCCGGTTTTATCATAGAGTTGTACTTGTTTAATGAAAGAAGGCACATAACCACTTAACCAATTCACCAAAGGGGCAAATTTAGGATAGAGTGTTGACCCTTGACTATAAGGCTCCGTCGGCATACCCGTCATACGTACGCCTAACATGAGAACAGCAACAATAAATATTCCACGTAAAAAACCAAAGCCCATACCAAAAAGTCGATCAGTACCACTTAATCCTGAACGACTCAACATAAACCCTATCACCATATTCACCACTCCCCCCATGATTAAACTCAAAAAGAGAATGATAAGAAATTCAATAATCGTTCTTAAAGTATAATCTTGAATATATGGAGAAAGCCAAGGGTCAAGCTTCGTACCATAGTGAAATGCAAACCAAAACGCAAAAACCCAAATACATAATGCAACCGACTCTTTGATAAATCCTCTGAATAAACCGGTAATCATTGAAAGTATAATGACACATGCTATCGCTAAATCAATCCATGACCCATTCATGCTGTTCTCCTATCCAACTTTAACGATCAAACCATTCAACTGTGTCTCACTCGCCAATTTTTTTTGTAAATTCTTAGCTTGGTCTAACTGTGATGGGTGCCCTACCAAAACGCGAAATTGATCACCTTGCTTATCAAATGAAGCTTTAAATCCTTTTTTATGAAGCGTTTTTATCAAAGATAAAGCATTTTCTTGTTGAGAAAAAGAGGCTAACTGAACTGCAAATACCTCTGGTTTAAGTGCTGCTACAGAGGGTATTGATTTTTTCATGGCTGGTAATTTATTGGCAGCAACGACTTGAGGTACAAGTTTATCTTTCTTCAAAGAGGCTAAAACTCGCGGTGCTTGCTTATTCTTTGTCAAAGCAGTGCTCGCTAACACTGGTGATTTTTGGATAAGGGATCGATTTGCCATCGTCATACCACTCAGTGACTCAGCTCGAGCAACAGTAACCGGTTTTTTACCTTCCACAACTTCAGGTAAAACAACATGCGCTAATTTAATTGTGTTAAAAAGCTTTTCAGGCTTTACAGCATTAACTGTTGGAAAGTTGGGTTTAGGCGGTACCTTCAATGCAAGATTCATATTTTGATCTAATCGTTGATTCGATTTTTTTACCATGGCAGGAATAAAAACAACGGCCATGGACAATAATACTGCCAGACCGATAAAACGATGTTTGATCTTTTCATCTTTTAACCATTGCATAAAAACCCCTTTGACTACCATTCTAGAAATACTGGCTGCATAGATTGTGAGCCACTATAAAACACCTCTTTCTAGAATAATTGGACTAACTACAAAAAAAGAGCCATAAACAACGACTGCATCACCTGGTTTGGCGCGAAGCATTGCTGCATGATAGGCTTCCTCTATTGAACCATAAAAATGTGGTGCTACACCTGCTACATCTTCAAATACAAATTTAATCATTGAGTCAGTTGCCGCACGCTTGTTATCCAAAACGGCTGTATACCATTCATCAACCAATGGCTCCATCGGTTTAATTAAACCAGACAAATCCTTGTCTTTCAAACCGGAAAATACTGCATGCACTTTTTTAATCGCCTTCTCTTTAACAAGCAATTTCAGACGATCCGCTAATAACCCGACAGATTGCGGATTATGCGATACATCTAAAACAGTACATATTGTATCATAAAATACCTCAATCCTACCAGACAAAAAAACAGTTTGCA
>DAHWEW010000338.1:0-2581 GCA_027326225.1 Legionellaceae bacterium | reverse complement strand
CTCATTCATTAAACTCCTTCAGTGGCAATGTGTTCATTGCTCTTTAACATTGATTTGAATTGATTTGATTGATCATGAAACTGTTGTTGCCAGACTTCATAACACAAAAACCCCCATATTTTACGACTAAATTGACCTGTTTTACCAAGATTTCTGATGATTTTTTGATAATCAATAAAATTATCTTTCCGAGCCGCACCTGACTCCAAAATATCATGAACAAATGATTTCAGATCACCTTGCATCCATTCAGTCAATGGAACAGGAAATCCCATTTTGTCTTTGCGATTTAAAATAGATAAAGGTAACTTTTTTGAAAAGGTTTGTTTTAAAAGATGTTTCATCCGACCATCAGCAAATTTAATGTTAGCAGGAATAGTTGCAACAAACTCAATGAGAGGATGATAAAGAAAAGGTACGCGCGCTTCAAGTCCATGCGCCATACTGACCCTATCTTCGACATGGAGCAAACTAGGCAGCAGGCATTTAAAATCAAAATGGGTCATGCTATCAAAATATGATTCTGCATGTTCAAATTTAGCCATGCTAAATACTTTGATAAATTCTTGATAGACATGTGCGCGCTCTCGATCAGTAAGTGTCACTTCGCCATCTAAGTCCATCCCTCTATCAACCAATGAAAAATATCTTTTTTCAAGCGGTTCAAATAAGCCCTGACTCCAAAAACGTTTCAGCAAAGGTTTATATGCATTTAAGACTTCAAGATTAGGAATGATGGATTCAGCAGTGACTACAAAATTACCATTTTTGTAATTTCCTTCAATTGCTGCTTTGATACACTGTTCGAAATAAGCAATCACGTAGCGAGCGTATCCACCAAATATTTCATCACCACCCTGCCCACCAAGCACCACTTTCACATGACGCGATGCCATTTCAGAAACCATATACTGTGGAAACACACCAGGCCCTGCTACTGGAAAATCAAGATGGTATATGATTTTCTGAAAATACTTCTCAAAATCTGCAGCGGTGATATCTAGAACATGTAAAGGAGAGCCACAGTAATTCGCCGCATCCGCTGCATATTCACTTTCATCATAGGCTTTATCTTCAAGAAAACGGCCGTGAAAAAAAGGAATGGGGGCTTTTTTATCTTCGGTAGCCAAAATGCCAATCAAGCTTGAATCCACACCCCCACTGACATAAGCCCCAATATCCACATCAGCACGCAAATGTAGCCGAATAGACTCATCCATTAATTCTTCCAGTCTATGGGAAAAATAAGCCGAGGAATGTTCATAATCAATATGGTAATGCACATCCCAATACCGCCAAATCTTCTCTCCATTAGGCCTAATCATCATGGCTTGAGCGGGTTCTAGTTGGTATACATTCTTAAATAAAGTTTGCGAGCCCATGGGGTATTGAAACGTGATATATTCAGAAAAAGCTTGGCGATCGGTTTGTATATCAGGGAGGAATGGCAAGAGCGCCTTGGTTTCTGACGCAAAAATAAAACAATCGTCTTGACGTATAAAATAGAAGGGTTTAATACCAAAATGATCACGCGCACAAAATAGCTTTTCACCATCCCAAATCGCAAAAGCAAACATGCCTTTAAAATGCTTGACGCAGTCTATGCCATATACTTTATAAGCGGCTAGAATGACTTCGGTATCTGATTGAGTCGTAAAAGACCAATGAGCGGAAAGTGCTTGTCTTAGTTCAACGTGATTATAAATCTCACCATTAAAGACAATCACCTCTCCTGTGGCTGAACGCATGGGCTGATGAGCATATTGTGATAAATCAATGATACTCAGCCGACAATGGGCCAACCCCACTGTATTTTTTTCATGAGTCCACACCCCATGATCATCAGGCCCGCGGTGAGCAATCAGCTTACCCATCATCTGAAGCTTATGATGAAGCCCAAGAACTTGCGCGCCTTTGGTGTTAAAAATTCCAGCAATTCCACACATATCCAAACATTCCTTGCAGGGTATCTTGAATGTCCCACGAGTCTCATGCAAACTAATCCCATGAACCCGGGCGATACTACCAATCCTATAGGGGTTAGTCAAATTTGGAGCAGGGTTCGAGTTGATTCTAATTAAATGTAACCGAAGGATGCGAAAAAAATAATCGTTGACTCAAATTAAAGGTAACCGGGGAGGTTACCGAAAATGATGAGTCTTGAACAGAAAAAAGCCTATCTGGAAGAGATTAAAAAACGCTATAAAAAATCGAATCGACAAGATAACGCTCGGATCTTAGATGAGTTTTGTTCTGTCTGTAAGTACAATAGTAAGTATGCAATACTCCTACTAAAGAAGCGCATCAAGAAGAGGCACCAAGATTAAATGGATATGAACAGGACTGCCATGATTACAAATTTACACATCGCTATGAATTTAGTTGCGTAAATTTAAATCATTCGCCGCTTAGGAATATGGCATGTATCGTCATGATACGATTGATCAAGTAACTTCTATCTTATCTGGGAAGTAAGTAATTTCAGAAGCACACCTAAATGTCTTGACACTTCATGTGTGTGTTGTTTTAGAAGTCTCTTGGTTGTCATCATGATAATAATAACCATATTGATGATTATGGA
>DAHWEW010000337.1:0-2585 GCA_027326225.1 Legionellaceae bacterium | reverse complement strand
AGCCTTAATAAAAGATAAGCATACCCCTAACCTTTTTATTTTACCAGCTTCTCAGACACGTGATAAAGATGCTTTAAAACTTGAAGGAGTTGAAAAAGTTCTCAAAGACCTTTCAGAAGAATTTGAATATATTGTTTGCGATTCGCCCGCAGGTATCGAATCCGGCGCGCATATGGCAATGTATTTTGCCGATCATGCTATTATTGTCACCAACCCTGAAGTTTCTTCCGTTAGAGATTCAGATAGAATTTTGGGCTTATTAGCCAGCAAAACACAACGTGCGATCCAAGGTAAAGATCCGATTCAAGAACATTTACTGATCACACGATATGATCCAGAGCGTGTAGAACGTGGCGAAATGTTATCTGTTCAAGACATCAAAGACATTCTTGCAATCCCACTGATTGGTATTATTCCTGAATCTAAGGCTGTCTTAAAAGCATCTAACACCGGGACACCCGTGATTTTTGATGAACAAAGTGATGCCGGCAGTGCTTATCAGGATGCGATTGCACGCTTCCTAGGGGAAGATAAACCAATGCGTTTTATCAATACTGAACGTAAAGGACTATTACGTCGGCTATTTGGCAAACAAAAGGAAGGTGTATCATCATGAGTATTTTCAAGTACTTAAAATGCTTTAAAGGCGGCAATTCGAATTCAGCAGCTGCTGTTGCAAAAGAACGGTTGCAAATTATCATTTCCCACGAGCGTGCTCAACGCAACACCCCTGATTACTTACCACAGTTACAAGAAGAGATTCTTGCTGTCATTGCTAAATACATCCCTATTTCGCGCGATAAAGTTTTTGTTAACTTAGAGCGAATAGGAGATAACGCTGTACTCGAATTAAATGTCACTATGCCGGAAGATGTACTAGCAGAATCATAAAGCACGATTGTCATATGCGCTTTACGATCACATGAACTTATTTCTCGATAGAACAAATGTAATTTCACACGTCCTAAATAATCTACTTAATCTTCACGGGATACACCGTGAGCTATGTCACACTTATCAGTCCTTAGCAAGTGCTGCAGCACTGGCCTTTGGAGAAGTCAAATCACTCGAAGCATCAACGAGCGTCTCAAGCATTGTTTGGGTTTCTGTTTGAAAACGCTTACTGGCGAAAACATTCTGCGCGATAGAGTCTAAAAAATTAAGAAATGCCCCCCATACCCCACTGTATTTCTTAAATACAGCGTTTTCTGGGCATTGAAAAAGATCGGTCAGTTTTCTTCTCAAGTCTGCAAGATCATTATTTGATTTATACTCATCGAAGATACGACGGTATTCAAGCAAAAATCCATTCAGTCGCGTCTTTACAGCACAATTATCATTATACACGACAGCATTAAAAAATTGTGTCATTTTGCTCTGTTCCAATTTTTTTATCATACTTTCCAAATGTCGTTGTTCTTCGAGTAGCGGTGTTATGTCAGCATTTAGGCTCTCCAATAAATCCCTAACAAAGCTCGTTTTTTCAGACGTTACCGCATCGACTAATGGGCTTATTGGGGTTGATATTGCTTTAAAATGAATCGCTAACGACAAGTGAATTTTCAAACCACTAAGCACTTGTCGTAAGACTTGATGTTCAGGCATTACAAATTGACTAGGATCAACTTGATGATTGTGAAGCCAGTCCTCAATTTTTTCTTGAAAAGCGCACACATCGCGGGTGTACCCTTTAACGGATGAACTTGATTCACCAAGTCTGGTTTCTGACTTAAGAGTACCCTCACTGTAACCAAATTTTCACGTTCAATCGCGCTTAACAAATTGTCCAGCTCATCCGATGATGAATGAACAGCTCCATCCCAAGGTAGTCCTATGCCCCGTCTTTGTAAAAATTGAGCTACATATGCTCTACCATTAGAGGTTGACACACTAGCATACTCAGAATATTGGTGAACTGGCGCTCTCATATAAATCATGAAGTACTTTTTCATGTTCAAATGGATGGTATTGCGCTAATGATAAGAGACGCTTAAGTTGGCGATGAGGAATACGTACAACTTTTGTCTCATCGGATTGATATTTATCACTTGAGGCTAAACTGACCATGTCGGCTGGCAAATCAGAATCCATTAATTTCTGAAACGCTTCTGATGGGTCAAATTCATGCGCCTTCAAGACCCGCAAAAATTGATTAGCCTGTTGACTTGTTTTCCAGTAGAAACAAAGTCTTTGCTTCTCTAATTGTACAAATGGCTTATGTGGGTTATCCATTTGTTGAAGTTGGGCGAAATGAGAAGCTAACGTTGTCGAAATACCGGCTGAGTCTAAGCCGATTTTTTTAAGAGGACACCGGCAATATAGTCTGAATTCTGGCTACGTTGACGTTCTAAATGCTCAGTATAAACTTTAATTTGCGTTTGTAGAAATTGCATGTAAGCAGAAACATTGGCATCCAGAGAGTTCTTAGATGATGTTGGATCGACTGGTAATTTTAGATCTTGCAAACCGGATGGAAAATGCTGTGCGTGTTTTCTTAAAAAGTCCCTTTGTAGTTGTAGAATAGACAATTTGTAAGTTTGTTCATTTTGAACTGTGTTAAACACTTGAACCGCAGCTACTCCCGG
>DAHWEW010000336.1:0-2591 GCA_027326225.1 Legionellaceae bacterium | reverse complement strand
TTGAAGAAAACACCATATCCTCAAAATCCCCATCCATCGCGACAACTGTTGCTAGCCCATCGGCCAGATGAAGGGCATTTTCAAAAGACTCACTTAAGCGCTGAGCGATATCAGAGCGAACCTTAAAGCGGTCAACAACCACTTCGATGGTATGCTTTTTACGCAACTGAAGCGTTGGCGGATCATCAAGCTCATATAGTTCACCATCAATGCGAGCACGCACATAACCTTGTGCTTGCAACTGTTGTATCAATAGGACATGTTCCCCCTTACGATCACGAATCACTGGAGCTAAAATCATAACCCTAGACTCTTTAGGGAGGGCCAACACTTGATCTACCATTTGGCTGACCGTTTGTGCATGCAAACTCATGTGGTGTTTAGGACAAAAAGGTTCGCCTACTCTTGCAAAAAGCAGCCTTAAATAATCATATATTTCAGTAATTGTCCCTACAGTGGAACGAGGATTATGTGAGGTGGCTTTTTGTTCAATTGAAATGGCTGGAGATAACCCTTCAATGGAATCCACATCTGGCTTTTCCATCATCGACAGAAACTGGCGCGCATAAGCAGACAAGGACTCAACATATCGTCGCTGCCCTTCAGCATATAAGGTATCAAAAGCAAGTGAAGATTTCCCCGATCCCGAAAGACCTGTTATGACGGTAAGCTGATTGCGGGGTAACTCTACCTGAATATTTTTCAAATTATGGGTTCTTGCCCCTCGGATCTTAATAAAGTGCATGACAAATGGCTACCAAATTGAAGTTGAATGACTATCTGCTATACTGAAATCAACCATTAGCTAAGTCGGGGAGCGGCCATGAATTTGCGAAAGCAACTTAGGTGGTTATTATTTGCATCAGTTTTGTTTTTCGCACTCCCTCTTCAAGCCGATGATAACAAAGTTGAAGCATGGACAAAACAAGTCTTATTCAACACCCTCTCCGTAAACTACCTAGAATCAGATAAAGACATCAACCAAATGCGAGTGCACTATACTCATAATGGATGGAATGCCATATCCTCTTTCCTTGGCAACTATCTCACTGTCGTGCGTGCAAAAAAACTTTATTTGCATCCGGAAGCCAATCAACCTACCACCATCCTTCTGTCTGGGCAACTCAATAATAACCCCCTCTTTCCAAGAATGCGCGTTTGGCGAGTGAAGCAAGGATTTTACATCCCTGAACTCAACGAGAGTATTAACTTTTCAGTAGTTGTCATCCAACCCAATCTGAAACAACCCCGATTATTGATTCAAAGCATGAGTATCGGAAAATATTCTGGACGCTAGTACACTAAACAGGAACATCCTCTGAACACCAATTGAACAATGTCAGTTTAAAAAAATGTCTTTGTCCCTGACAAACATGGAGGGTGTCATGGACAAAGAAAAAATATCTTTTTGGTCTAGCATTCCTTGGATAATCTGTTAAAATGAACTTTCTTCTGATACATGGGTCTGTGGATAACATCATCCAGTTCAGCTAACCAGATCAAACATCATTCCTTATCATCATCATAACTGATTGAATTTTATAGTTATTTATTTTATATCACATTCTTATTTATTCATTCAGGCTGTGGATAACTTTGTTAATGAAACACAGCACGTGCTCTGGCTCGTATTAGATTGCAGTTTGTGTAACCCCCAACAGCTCCCCCTCCATAAACACCCATTGATTTTATGTACTGTACAAACAATGTTATACTTGTCAATCATCACATCTTTGGAGAATTCTATGCGTCAACTGTTTCGACTCATTCTTTCTGCCATGTTGCTAATTTTTTTAACCAATGCAAGTGCTAAAGATTTAAAAGAGATTGAGCAAGAATTCAGTGATTCAGTTATTACCACCAAAGTAACCGCTAAGATTACTAAAAATAAAAATTTAAACCCATTAAAAATCTCTGTTGCAACAGAAGATGGGATTGTGAAATTAAGCGGATCAGTGAAAGACAATCAAGCTTTTTTTGATGTTTTAAGATTAACCATTGCCACAAAGGGCGTCAAATCAGTGAATACGGATCATTTATTGGTCAGACGAGTCAATACCATCTTTACAGATGCCTATATCACGGCCAAAGTCGAAACAGCCATTTTGAAAGCAAAAATTCTGGATGATGAATCTATTCCTTTGATTGGGATAAATGCGAAAACCATCAATGGCATTGTGACGTTATCAGGTGAAGTCAATCATAATGCATCGATTATCTCCATAGTAAATCGTGTCAATCAAGTTAATGGTGTCAAGAAAATCATTTCCACCCTTCATGCGACCAACAGTTAGGATGGGTTGACATGTGCAATCTTCGCCCTCTTGTGCCAGAATGTGTTCCAATAAAACAACCGGTAGGACCAAACACACTTGGTACAACAGAATACGATCGGATAACTTAAGGATGTTGCATGAAAACCCTAAACCAATGCAGATTTTTTATGTGGTACTTTAGCCGGTTTAAAGTTCCTTTGATAGGCTACTTAAAACCCAAGCTTATGCAGATTGATGACACCGAAATTGTAATCAAGGTTACATTAAATCGTCGCAGTAAGAATCACTTGAACTCCATGTATTTTGGCGCTTTAT
>DAHWEW010000335.1:0-2597 GCA_027326225.1 Legionellaceae bacterium | reverse complement strand
TATTAGCCGCTTTGGCTTTTCATGATTCGTTTGGTGCTATTAGTATGGTATCACTGATGCGATTTCATCATCAGTATTTGCCAGATCAATTACAATTTGAACCGGATACTTTTTCAAAAGAATTACAGAAAGAGTTAGAGCACATGGGGTATCAGTTGGCGCCATTGCCTGAGTATTTTGGTGATATGCAAGCCATCACTTGGGACCAAAAAAATCATTTGCTCACTGCAGCTTCTGATCCTAGGCATATAGGGCTTGGCGCTGTTGTAGGTCAACCATTAAGTTATGGCTTGATGTATAATAAAAATACATGTGCTGAGCCTTGTGTTCAGTAATATCAATCTTGTTGTCCTGACAAACGTTTTATGTCTTGATAAACCCGTGCTATCAATTCCTCTTTATTTTCTAAAGTATACTGAGAGGCATCGATGGCTTGTCCTACATGTATCTCGGCAGTTTGATTGATATTGAATTGATAAGTTCGAGCCGGCAAAATCTCATATGCCCCTCGGATCCCTATTGGAATAATGGTGGCTTTTGCCTCAATGGCCATGATAAAGGATCCTTTTTTTAAGGGAGCAACTTTACCATCTTTAGAACGGGTGCCTTCTGGGGCTATCCAGATGACAATCCCACTGGCCAATAATTTCTTGACAGTTTCTAAATCTTCCATGGCTTTACGCCGATTTTTTCGATCAATAAAAGGAAATTCAGCAGCAGTCATTCCTTTACCCATGATGGGAATTTTTGAGAGTTCTTTTTTAGCGAGCATTCTAATGGAATGATTCGGGAATGCTTGCAAGCTCAATGGAATATCATATAGGCTACTATGATTACACATAATGATAGTAGCTTGACCGGGTTTGGGTTCCACGTGATGAGGATTGATGACTTTGCATTGGACGTGGACCAAATTTAAAATTCTTCTGACCCAGACGTGGATGGTTTTATCTACCCAAGCACGGTTTGTTTTGCCCAAAAAATTCATAATGATGGAAAGGCTAGTGGTGTTAGCAATGTAGAGTCCTGATACGAGCATGATCCATAAAGTGCGTAGCTTACTTATTTTCATGGTTTAATAGGTACTGTGTGTCATGTATTGATGATACTGTAAGTATTTGTATTTGCAATCATAGTTACGTTTATTCTTTATCATCATGTTCGATGATACGCCCCATTTTTTGGGGCACTTTTTTGGCAGGAAAGAAATAGGTTTTAATTGCATAGATAGCCCAAATGATAGCGCCCAGAAACAACCCCCATACAACAATATAAGAAAGCACGATAAAAAGGCCAAAAATCAATACGATGGCAATACCAAGGATAATGAAAGGAACCAATTGCTCAAAAATTTGGGATGTCTTGTTGTTCATGTCGTTCCTTAATAAACTAAATAGTAGGACGGGGTGCAGGTTCAAGATGCTACAAATAGAGGCAGCTATTAAAAAATTATCGTTCACAATCCATGATAGTGCAACACGAATTGTGCAAAATGTGGTATTATGTAATGAGTAATTGATATTTGATTGGAGATAGTCATGCTTTTCGGTATTTTAAACTTGTCATTTTGGGGGTACGTGGTAGCGACTATTGTGTTGACACAAATAACCATCGCTTCCGTCACCATTTACTTACATCGCCATCAGACGCACCGTGCTTTGACGCTGCATCCTATCATCAGTCATTTCTTTCGTTTTTGGCTTTGGTTAACAACAGGAATGGTCACCGCTGAATGGGTTGCTATCCATCGAAAACACCATGCAACAACAGAAGTAGAGGGAGATCCTCATAGTCCAGTTGTGTACGGCATAAAAAAGGTATTCTGGGAAGGTGCTGAATTATATCGTGAAGCGTGTGATGATGTTGAAATGATTAGTAAATATTCTCATGGGACACCAAACGATTGGATTGAAAAGAACATTTACACTAAGCATTCATCGCGCGGGATTTTGCTCATGTTCTTGATTGATATATTTTTGTTCGGGGCTCCTGGGATCACCATCTGGGCTATTCAAATGGCATGGATCCCTATTTGGGCTGCGGGCGTGATCAATGGAATTGGACATTATTGGGGATATCGTAATTTTGAATGCCAAGATGCGTCAACCAATGTCATTCCATGGGGATTTTGGATTGGTGGGGAAGAACTGCATAATAACCATCATACCTTTGCATCTTCTGCTAAATTTTCAGTGAAATGGTGGGAATTTGACATTGGATGGTTATATATTCGATGTTTATCCTTGTTAGGACTGGCTCAAGTTAAAAAATTGCCTCCTAAATTAGCAAGACAAGAAGGTAAATTGCATGTTGATTTAGATACGGTAAAAGCGGTTATTGGCAATCGATTCCAAGTGATGTCACATTATTACAAGCGAGTTGTATGCCCAATTTTAAGGCGCGCTAAGCAAAGCGATGAGAGTAAAGCCGATAAAAAATTGTTTCAACGAGCTGGTATGTTGCTACGCCGAGAAGAAGGATTACTTTCTCCACGCGCAACTTCTCGACTACATGCCCTCCTGGATAAATATGAGCAATTACGCGTGGTGTATAGTTATCGCCAATCGTTGCAAAGTATATGGCTGAAAACCGCCTCA
>DAHWEW010000334.1:0-2600 GCA_027326225.1 Legionellaceae bacterium | reverse complement strand
CGCAAATCATAGCAAACTGTCAACCCAACTCGGCCAATGGGTGTATCCACAACTACTAGTGTATCACCTGGCTCAATCGTATGCGATTCCTGATGAATCTCTTTGGCTGACACTTGTGTATCAAAGAGATGAATTTTGTCATAGCGTGCGACTTGTACGCCCTTATCATCATAAACAATGCAACTGGCTCGAACTCTATGTTCTTTACTCAGCAAAGGCATGGTACCTGCAATCACCCAGAGTTTATATCGCTTGGCGAGCTCACTGATGGTTTGTTGAATAGCCCCATGACCATACTTTTCCGCCACTTGTAATTTATCTTTTTCACTCATACCCATGAATGCAAAATTTTCAGGCATTGCTAGCAAATCAGCCCCACCTTCCTCTGCCTTTTTAAAATAAGGTTCAAGACTTTTTAAATTATCCCAAACCTGAGATCCTGAAACCATTTGTAACACTGCAACGCGAGCCATCTTAATAACCCCTTGGAAATTAACCTGATCACTTTTCACACGCTCCCTGACTGTTTAGAAGAAGATGTGAGTAGCCATCCAAAATATCAATGGTACACTCTTTAAGTGTTTCATCACACTACCAAAATTTCCCTCCTATGATCTTCTTTGTTGTAGCTGTCTTCTTGCCGCGATGAGTGCTTGTCAACAACGAAACATAACGTTAGACTTGAAAGTCCCGTACCAAACCCCCATATATGTTATACTTAACATTAATCACTGGAGTTTTCCATGAACAGAAATGACGTTTCAGTCTTAAGCCGTGGTAGAGAGTCAGCCCTGACCACTAACAAAGTATTGCGAAATACTTATCTTCTACTCGGTTTGACCTTTCTTTTCAGCGCCTTCACTGCTTTTACTTCTTTTGCAGTCAACGCCCGCCCACTTAATCCATTGATTTTTATCGTTGGGGTTTATGGTTTGATGTATCTCACTAGTGCTTTGAAAGAAAGCGTATGGGGATTACTCGCTGTTTTTGCATTTACTGGTTTTCTTGGATACTCATTAGGTCCTATTTTAAATATCTATATCAAGCATTTCACCAATGGTCCTCAAATCATTGGAACAGCATTAGGTGGCACAGGCCTTATCTTTTTTGCCCTGTCAGGGTATGTTTTAACCACCCGAAAAGATTTTAGCTATTTAGGTGGTTTTTTGTTTGTGGGCATGATGATTGCATTTTTAGCCATGATCGCTAATATTTTCTTGCACATCCCTGCATTAAATTTAACCGTTTCTGCAGCCATTGCGCTCATTTCTTCAGGGCTTATTCTGTTTCAAACCAGTGAAATCATTCACGGCGGAGAAACCAATTATATTTCTGCAACCGTTTCGATTTTTGTCTCTATTTACAACCTGTTCTTAAGCCTTTTACAACTATTGGGCGCCTTTGCAGGCAACCGAGATTAGAATCTGTTGATCTATTAGCCTTACGTACTTACTGCGGCTTGTCCCTGAGAGATCCTCACAAAATTAAAACCCCTACGTACCGCGCATAAAGCGCGGTACGTAGGAAGTTTGTCATATTTCATTTAAAAACATTAAGTTATATTCAAATTTTGTGACCATCTCTGCATATGCTTATTCATAGTCGAAATAAATCCAAATTTTTTTTGTGCATCTTCATCCTTGGTATTTTTGTCCGGATGATGATGCGTAGCCCATGCTTTAAAAGCCTTATCGAGGGCTACGCCATTTCTTAAATGGCCTATCCTTAACTTCAATAGCTTCATATATGTGTCAAAATCTTCAGAAAACATTTTTTAAACCCAAATCTATTTTGTGTAAATATAAAACACCAACTAATTTAATTTTAGCACAAATGGGTAATTAAAAATCAATTGAATCTGATTTTATAACTTTGGATTGAAGCCAGATTCAGGAAGCGTATCTTCTACCATAGGCTTTAGATCAGGATAGGTCGTCCACTTAAAAAAGAATAAAGATTGCAGAAGTGCTCCTCTGATGGGGGCAAGTTTTTGAATATATGGCGCTTCAGATAAATCAATGATTTTATTGATCACAGTGACTTCATCTACCTCAGCAAATGCCGTTTCTAAGTCTTCTACTGATTTCAAGGTAATTTGAACGCCTGGAGCTTTGGCAAGGGTTAAAATATTCATCATGGTCCAAGCGCCACAATGGATATCATTTGCTTGTACATTTTGATTGATCTGATGATATGTCATGTTTTTGCTGTCAATGCCAATGGCATCAAGTCCTTCTTTTACCATATCAAGCAAGATCTTCACTGGATAAAAATACGAGAAAGTCCAATGTTTAGAATCAATGAGCGTACATCGATTCAACTGCAGATCATAATAGACAGTCACCCAATGGTTCCGTGGAAAGGTCAGTATTTTTTGTTGTTCTGCCACAGGAATAATCATACATTTTCCGCGTCCCTTGGCATCCATAATTGCATCTTTGGCGCGAGTCATGGCCTCAACAATGGATTGAAGGGTTGGCTCCTCTTTATCCGTAGCAGGAGATAAGATGATTGCAGAATCCGTTTCATGGTAACAAGGCCGTATCGCATTACCAAACTTTGTTTCAAACAATTCACGACTTTCACGTGTTTGTTTATTG
>DAHWEW010000333.1:0-2612 GCA_027326225.1 Legionellaceae bacterium | reverse complement strand
CCAGCAAGCCTACAGCTTGCCCAAGGACTCGGTTTTGCTGAGTTTTACCATCCGATGAAAGAGGATGCACAAGCGGTGATGAGAACCGTGGGTGATGCTTTAAAAATTCCTGTTTCACATCAGTTTGTTGAAATTGGCTCTATCAAGATGCATATTCTTGAAAAAGTGGATGAGCTCAATTGTGATCTCATCATCATGGGTAGTCATGGACCAAGCAAATTACCTGCCTTTCTAGGAAGTACTGCTCATGCTGTTGTTCATAAAGCCAAATGCGACATTCTCACACTGCAGAGTGATTGACAGGCATGCAATAATGGTATTGCAAAATCAATGTCAATAAGGTTAAAAAGAGAAGAGTATATCCATCATCCTATCAATCATATGGGGAAAGATTCATTTGCACTGACAGCATTTTTACCTTCAAACGATCAAGATACTTATACTCTTTTGTCTATTTTTAATCGAGATATTCTCATGACGCCATATTATGGTGAATTATTAGTGATTCACGAAAATGAAATGGCCATACAGTTTCTTGAAGTACTTGAACAGTCAGAGACTGCTGTTGAGTTCCATCAAAGTATTCCGGATAAACTCAATCACTTTGAAGTGCGAGCCTATTATCAATTTATCAAAAGAGGCTTTGAACTTTTCCCGTTTCTTCGAAATTATCCTTACCTTGCCGAGCGTGCTGATGTCATTGAGGCGAAAAAAATGTTTATCTGCTATGCTCTGACTGGATTTGGTGTGTATTTACTCGAATCCTCACCAGAACAATTAGCTTCACTAGAGCAAATGGCTGACTTTAAAAATATTTGCCAGCATGTTGAGACCGTGATCTCTGTGAAAAATAGCGCCCAAAATCTAGCAATTATGAAAGAAATGGATGCAAAATATAAACCTGAATCACTTGAGGCAGACCTTCCGGTGGCCAATATCACTGACTTAAGGCTATAGAAGAACAATAATTTTAGATCTCAATAGCCCCCGCGGTCTTCGCCTCGGGGTTTCGAGAACTGCCGCGGGGGTTTCGGTAACTAGGGAAATTCGCTAAAGCAACAGTCGAGGACAAAGAATCTCTGATTAATACCAACTGCTATAGTTGTAATAATCATTGCCATAGCTTTCTACTGATTGATAGCCCCAATAGGCAGCTCCACATCGGTTGCAACTTGGACAGCAATTGTTAGAAGTACAACAAGTGGGAGTTGCTACATACCGTGTTGCGGGTACATAAGTTGTTGTTGGTACATAGGTTGTTGTCGGTACATAGGTTGTTGTTGTCACATAACCACATCCTGTTGTACAAACTCCATCAGATGCGCAACCACCAATGATCAAAAGGGTCCCAAATAAACTACAAAATAACACGATTCGTCTCATGATTGCTTCCTTGTTTTATCATGTACGTTTATTATACATTAAGAACATAAAAATATCAATTTAGGATATTGAGTCCGCATATCAACGCTTCATTATAGGATGTTCATTATGCATTCATTGGGTTTTATTCATGAAAATGCCTTAAATTTCAGTTATCATTAGGCATCTGAATTGAGAGGAGCTTGATATGAAAGTAGGACAAGACAGTCTTTTAACACAATCTAAATTACAAATCGATGATAAAACCTATCATTACTACAGTATCAAAGAAGCTGAAAAGAAACATTTTAAAGGCATCAACAGACTCCCCTACTCTCTTAAAATATTGTTTGAAAATCTATTACGCTTTGAGGATGATAAGTCAGTCACCACCGATGATATTCAAGCGATGGCTGATTGGTTAAATACCAAATCTTCTCAACATGAAATTGCATATCGCCCGGCAAGAGTCTTGATGCAAGATTTTACCGGTGTTCCTGCTGTTGTTGATCTAGCCGCGATGCGTGCTTCTATTGAACAATTGGGTGGAAACCCTGATAAAATATCACCTCTCTCCCCAGTTGATCTCGTGATTGATCATTCCGTCATGGTTGATAAATTTGCGTCCCTGGATGCATTGCAAATCAATACTTCCATAGAAATGCATCGCAACATCGAGCGATATGAGTTTCTACGATGGGGACAAAAAGCATTTGCAAACTTTCGCGTTGTACCACCTGGCACGGGTATCTGTCACCAAGTGAATTTAGAGTACCTAGGAAAAACAGTAGCCAGTAGTCAGGAAAATGACATCTGGTATGCCTATCCAGACACACTGGTGGGCACAGACTCTCACACCACGATGATCAATGGATTAGGCATTTTAGGTTGGGGCGTTGGCGGCATTGAAGCGGAAGCTGCCATGCTTGGTCAACCGATCTCCATGCTCATTCCAGAAGTGATTGGCTTTAAATTCACAGGGAAGCTCAAAGAAGGCATCACAGCAACCGACTTAGTACTCACAGTCACACAAATGCTACGCAAAAAAGGGGTAGTAGGAAAATTTGTGGAGTATTATGGCCCTGGACTCAAAGAGTTGCCTTTAGCCGATCGAGCCACGCTGGCCAATATGGCCCCAGAATATGGTGCCACCTGTGGATTTTTCCCTGTTGACCAAGAAACATTAAATTATTTACATCTCACAGGGCGTGATAAACATACCATTGATTTGGTTGAGGCTTATTCTAAAG
>DAHWEW010000332.1:0-2614 GCA_027326225.1 Legionellaceae bacterium | reverse complement strand
CATCAAAACCAGAAGAATTACCCCCATCTCCAACACCTAGCGATCCTAACCTAAAAAAAATGGATTTCAGTCACTATAAAAAACGGTATTCTAACCTGTTTCTCGTTGGTTCAGAACGAAAAAAACAGGCCAAGAATATGTTTCAGTCTTTAGATACAATTACGGCAGACTCTTATGCAGACTATTACCAACAAGCACTCGAGGTCATTTGTAATACCCAAAAATCCATTCTAGAAAGCGATAAAAAGGCTGGGGGTCGCAACAGCCGGGGCTACAGCAGATTATATGATCTGAGCCTAGTCATGTTCCTTCATGTAAGCAAACAATTGATTGATCATGAGTCCGTTGATTTAGAAAAGAAATCTGTGGTCCATGAGTTATTAGAGAAACAATTGCATTTAAATCTGGATACCTTAAAGAGCAGATTACCCTCAAAGTCTCCCTTAAAAGATGATGTTCTTGACCAGAAAGACCTACACCCCTCCACGTTCCCAAAACACTTGCGTTACTTGGTTGATAATATTCGATTATTACGGGAAGCCATGTCTCAATCTACACTAAAGTCATCTGAAGATAAAAAAACGCACCACTAATAACCTTACCATAGCAACTACACTTCTTTTAATGACCCAAGACGCGCTTTTTTTCTGCCTGACTCATGCGAATATGTATGCTCCAACCACCGCTATCCGTTGGTTTTTCATCAACCACTGCACCTAGCTCATAAAGATAAGCACGTAATTTAGCATCATTGGGGCTTAACTCCACCACTGATTCCAGAGTAACCCCATATAATTGGGTAGCAATTGCCTCTCGTAACAAATTAAGCCCCGCGCCAGTGGCTGCAGATAACCAAACTTTACACCCATCCTCTTGACAATCTAACTTAGCCTCCCATCCTTCTCGTAAATCAATTTTATTGAATACTTGTATCATTTTGGTCTCACCGACGCCTATTTCCATCAGTACCTGTTCAACGGCCCCTACCGCCTCTCGCCAATTGGGATCTGAAACATCAATCACATGAAGAAGTAGGTCTGCCTCACGTGTTTCCTCAAGCGTTGCATGAAAGGCGGCAACCAATTGATGTGGCAAATCGCGGATAAATCCAACGGTATCGGTTAAAATTACTGGAGAGGAGCCTGGCAATTCAAGTTTTCGCATGGTGGGATCAAGGGTTGCAAACAATTGATCAGCAACATAAATATGAGCCCCTGTTAAGACGTTGAATAAAGTGGATTTACCAGCATTGGTATAGCCCACCAATGAGACCGTGGGCATTGCGGATTTTTGTCTAGCACGACGATTTTGCTGACGACTTTGGCGAACTTTTTCTAACCGCTTATTGATGAATTTTATCCTATCTCGCAATAGACGGCGATCGGTTTCTAGCTGTGTTTCACCAGGACCTCTTAAGCCTATCCCACCTTTTTGTCGCTCGAGGTGAGTCCAGCCGCGAATCAGGCGCGTTGACAAGTGTTGCAGTTGGGCCAACTCTACCTGAAGCTTGCCTTCAAACGTACGCGCTCGTTGAGCAAAAATATCGAGAATCAAACCACTTCTATCAATCACACGACATTCAAGCAAACGCTCTAAATTGCGCTCCTGAGAAGGGGACAATTCATGATTCACCAACACGAGCTCTGCACCCAGCGCCAAAATTGCTTCGCGAATTTCTAGCGCTTTTCCTTCTCCCACATAATATTTTGCTTCAGGCGTAGCACGTGAACCCAACACCACACCGAGCACTTGGGCTCCTGCAGAAAGTGCCAGCTCTTTGAATTCGGCCAAAGCAAGTTCCGCATCAAGGCTTTGAGGAGAGATTTGCACCAAAACAGCACGCTCTCCCCCCATGGGACGTTCAAACAAGACAAATTCCATCATGAGAAAAAAAGCAAGTCTGCCATAGTTTTGCAGACGTCACCAGTTTATTTACATGGTGACGCAACGGGCATTACACGGGTGTCCACCCAGTGACTTCCTGTTTTTGTTCTGCGGCTTTAGTACTGGCTCTGTCTGTATCATTTGGCGGCCTGCCAAATAATCCAAACTCGGATTCCCCTATTCTTAATTTCGATTCAGATGCTTTACTATCAATCATCTGTTCTGTTTCCTGTGGAATACCATACCTATAGGGTGGCGCTTGTACGCCAAATCCCGAGCTACTGAGTAAATCATAAAACGCATCTAAGGATAGCGGCCCACCTAAAAGCTTTTCAAATATGTTTTTTGGATTGTAAGACGTATCCGTTTCGAGAACCACTTGACGATATTCTGCCCCTGCCTTAGTCGATAATGGGTCTGCTTGAAACTGTTTTTGATGCATATGAGCAGCATAGGGTTCTGCGATGGCATAAGCATAATAGGCCGCCTCATATCCTGACACCAGGTGCCAGAAGTTAGCAGGGATACAATCATAGGAAGGCTTTGGTAATAAAAGGGTGCTTTCTTGAACTTCAGAAAAAAGCGCTTCTAAATCCAGTGCGTTGGTTTCTTCAAGTGACAAACAATGAATCTTGAGATCATAGAGAGAAAGCATTAGAGTTCTTTCCAAACCCTACGTATTCAGTTCATAGTTGTAAATTCCCGCAATTAAATTAAACCTCAGTCCAAA
>DAHWEW010000331.1:0-2626 GCA_027326225.1 Legionellaceae bacterium | reverse complement strand
TAACTCGAGCAATTGAAGATTTTCAAAAAATTCACGGTATTCATGGCACCATGGCTGTCGGAAAAAGTGGACGCATTGTCTACACTGCTACGGATGGAAACCGTGGTCCGGAAACATCCTGTACGGAAGACACTCAATATCCCATTGGGTCACTGACAAAACAGTTCACAGCAGTTGCTTTGTTGCACACGGTTTTAGATATTTCTTGCAAGGGGAATGCCAATGATCTCCAAAAACACTTGAACAAGCCAATCATCCATTTTTTAAAAAAGGATGATGAGATTTGGGGAGAGAAACAAGCGCCTAATTGGGCGAGCAAGGTTACTTTGCATCATCTTCTGTCCCAAACGTCGGGTCTTAAGGATGTGAGTATCCCGGAATATCTGGACTTCGGTAAAGCTTCCCGCACCCGTGCAGAAGTTGTCGACTTATATTGTAAAAACAATGAAGATCTTTCCTTTGAACCGGGTAGCCGTTATGAATATAGCAATCCCAATTTCTTCTTCGCGGGTGTAGTTGTTGAACGATTGGTAAATCAAACATTAGGAGAATATTTACAGGCCAAATTTTTCACTCCTTTAGACATGGAGGGAACATTCTTACCAGATGTTGGCACTGTTGAAGAACTTGTTACAACAGGAAAATATCCTAAACTTGCCCTTGGATACATGTATTCTTTCAAAGATAAAAGTGAACCTCTCAGCCCTGTCACAGAATATTTTCCCTCAGACCTTAACCAAGGAGATGGGGGAGTGATCTCAACCGTTGGGGATCTTACAAAATGGAACCATGCCTTATATGAGACTGAAAGTATTTTGCCAGAAGCAGCAAAAAAGCTGATGCTTACACCGATGGCACTACCAGGTGAAGAGCAAAGCACCTATGGTTATGGCATTGATGTGATAAATGATGGCGATGAAAGAATAATTTACACTCATAAAGGGCTTGTTCCCGGCTATCGTTCAATCATTTGTTATGATCCTGCACATAAGCTAACGCTTGTGCAGTTAAGTAATTTATCTCAAGATCTTTCGCAGTTCATAGATATTATGGATAGACAAGGCGCTATTAAATCATCTCCACCTTCTGAAGAAAAAGAGAAAAAAATCAAATCATTGGCGGAGGAATACCCTGTTGCAGAAACGCAGTACGAACAATACCGATTAATCGGATGGCCAGATATTGCAGAGGCGTTAAAGTAGGTGCAACGGTGAAAAGATTTACTTTATTTGCATTTATTGCTTTATGGCTCAATGCTCAAGTTTTTGCAGATACGGAATACTTTATCATTCAAGAAAAAGATCGTATTTTGAAACTGGAAGGAGACTGTACAAAGCGCCATTCCCCCGGCTCAACCTTTAAAATTGCAATTAGTTTAATGGGTTATAACGAAGGACTGCTTACTGATGAAACCCATCCTGAATGGGAATTTAAACCCGGTTACGTTGATTGGATTGAGACGTGGAAGCAACCTCATCATCCAACCCATTGGATAAAAAATAGCTGTGTTTGGTATTCGCAAGTCATTACAAACAAGCTGGGGCTGGAAAAGTTCAAATCCTATGTTGCCAAATTGAACTATGGAAATCAGGATGTTTCAGGAGATAAGGGCAAGGATAATGGTCTTACCCATTCTTGGCTCTCCAGTAGCTTACAAATTTCTGGCGTTGAGCAGATCGCTTTTCTGCAAAAACTCATCGCAGACTCTCTGCCCATGAGCCCTAAATCACATAGGATGACAAAAAATATCCTTTTTGTTGAGGAGTTGCCAAATGGCTGGAATCTTTATGGTAAAAGAGCAGGAGGATATCTTCTCAATAAAGATGGTTCGTATAACAAAGATCGCCAAATCGGCTGGTTTATTGGTTGGATTGAAAAAGAGGATCGCAAAATCGTCTTTGCTCATTATATTGAGGATAATCAAAAAGTAGATTCTTCTGCTGGAAAGCGTGCGAAAGAAATGGCAAAAGAAAAAGTGTTGGAAGTGATTAAAACCTTAAAGTAGATTATGTTTAATTAAGAGGGATCATCATGCGTTTGTTTTTATTTTTGGTATTTTTGTGGACATCTTCTGTTCAGGCGCTTGTTTTAGAAAACCTGATTCAAAATGGAACATTAGAAACAACCTTAAAAAACAAGAAAATTGGCTATTATGTGGGCTCTTTTGATCCCCTTCATAAAGGCCATGAAGCTGTTGCTGCATTACCTGTTCAGCAAGGTCTCTGTGATTTGGTTATCATCTATCCTGCTTGGGGTGGTGATTCATTTAAGGCAAGAGCAGATATATCGACTCGATTGGATATGCTATTTTCTGTTTTTCGAGATCATCCTACTATCATTGTTACCCGTCTTACGCCAAAAGAGCTGCAAGCAAGATTAACCGTGCCTGACGTCACTAAAAATGTGAAGAACCAACCGCTCGTCAAGCCAGCTTTTGAAGGGATGCTTTTTATAGGAATCGTTGGGTCAGATACGGCCCTAAAGCTTGAACCAAATGAAAAAGCCTCCTTTGGATTTATGACTGGAATACAGATTCCGGAAAAATATCAAACGCATACCTTGGGTGGCCTTATGGCACTCCCTGTCGACTCATTTATTGTTGCCCTTAGAGAAGGTGATGATTTGA
>DAHWEW010000330.1:0-2643 GCA_027326225.1 Legionellaceae bacterium | reverse complement strand
TAAAGCTAATCCCCTATAACAAATCAAAAAATGAACTTCACAGAATAACTGTTGCTGGACTTTAGCCTTTTTTTAAAAATGAGTTCAAAAATGTGGTCTTTACGAACGTAGTGAAGCAGATCGATTTTCAATTGAAATTGTGATCTATATTGCTTCTCCAATGACCGAAAGACTATTTATTAGTCAATTCTATAAAAAAGGTCAAAGTCCAGTATTGATAATCCAAGTAAATTGTCTATACTATGGCCAAAATTACTTAGGAGCATATGAACATGCCAGTGAATAGACTGCTACGAGAAGCAAACGATTACTTCGATGACGAGACTGATACGAAAACCTTCAGTGCAATCATTTATAACGGATTTTTTGCACCGTATGAATCAGCAACAGATGTTTTGTCTGAATTAGTTGCACCTTTAACCATACCTGTGGCAGGTATTATGTTCGTAGCAGCCTATCTCATTGAAGCTTGTATATTTTTAGCTAATGCAATCATTAACCTGATTAGCCTTGGCCTTGAACTTGTTACTGATGTAATAGATCAAGAAGACGAAAAAACCGCTATGCAATATGGTCTAGATTCTTTATCTAGTTTGACTGCAGCCCTGATTTTTGTTGTTTTAACAGCCGTGCTTCCCATTGTCAGTATTGTGACCATTTTTACAAGAACTGGTGCAACCATAGGAAAATGTGCACAAAATACTGAGGAAAGTCAGCATTACGATCATGGGCCTGGTTATCCTGTCTAAAATCAATTATGACGTGGCCAGGTCAAAATGGCCGCGTCAGTAAAATATCCATGCTACATCTCTATTTTTCACTCTTTGAGAACCTCGTCATTGCGGGTTTCCAATTGGCCTTAATTTTACCTTGAAAAATCGAATTCTCTATTCATTTCTTGTTAATTGTGCCATATATGATGCACAAGCGTTGATAAAGGGCTCGGTTAGTAAGAAATTTGATAAAATATCGATGTTGATATATGTCAAGATATACTTAAGGCTAATTGGAAGATTGCGCGTGCCCGTTATAGCAGTATCGTGAATGAATGCCCGCAATGACAAATACCCGGAATAACAGTTTTAGCTAACCAAACCAGCTTTCCGAATCAATTTTAAGATGTTCACATTGGCTTCTGGAAATGGGTATTGCTTGAGATCATCAAATAGAACCCAACGTAAATCCATCTGTGCCTCTCGGCATACCGCTGTGCCTTTGTATTGATGTACATGAAAAATCTGTAAGGAAACCGATAGAAGAGAATAGTGATGACTTATCTGCCCTAAGAAAGTGTATGCTTGTACGTCAAGATCAACTTCTTCTTTTACTTCTCTCACCAAAGCATCTTCATCCCGCTCACCATCTTTTATTTTCCCGCCAGGAAATTCCCAAAAGCCTGCGTGCGTTGTTGACATAGGACGCTGAGTAATTAAAAACCGTTGTTTCTCATCGCTCATTACTGCTATCGCTACTCTCACAGAAGACTTCCATGACATAGTTTGAATTTTTTGCCAGAACCACAAGGACAAGGATCATTGCGACCTACTTTTTTTTCATTGCGTCGAAACGTTGTGGTTACGTTGTCATCCTCTGTTGTCACTTCACTTTCATCCGCATGAATAAACTGCATTTTTTGAGCAGATTCTCTACGACGCTGCTCTTCTATTGCACTCACATCTTCTTCATCTTTAATCTCAATAGATACCAATAAACGGATGACATCATATTTGAGGTTATCTAAAAGTGTGGAAAATAGTGTAAACGCTTCTCGTTTATATTCTTGCTTTGGATCTTTTTGCGCATAACCCCGTAAATGAATCCCTTGACGCAAATGATCCATCGCGGCCAGATGCTCGCGCCAATGATTATCCATGGTTTGAAGAATCACAGATTTCTCAAATTGCGCTAGAACATCTCGTCCAATTTGCGCTTCTTTTTCTCTATACTGAGCTGTACTGAGCGCTAATATCTTTTCCTTTATTTGTGCAGGTTGAATGGTATGATCTTGTTCAATCCAACTTTTCACCGGTACTTTTAATTTGAAATCATCAGACAATACCTCTTGAAGCCCTGATACATCCCATTGATCTTCTATACTATCTGCAGGTATATACCCATCAACCAAAGCACTCATCACATCTTCTCGCATACCATCTACAGCTTCCAGAGGATCTACGATTTCCATGATGGCAGCCCGTTGAGAGTAAATCACCTTTCTTTGATCGTTAGCAACGTTATCATACTCAAGCAACTGCTTGCGGATATCAAAATGATGTCCCTCTAGTTTGCGCTGAGCGTTTTCAATAGCCTTTGTTACCAGATTATGTTCGATGGGTTCGCCAGGTTTCATCCCTAATCTGCGCATCATGCTGGCTACACGCTCAGATGCAAAAATACGCATCAAAGTATCTTCTAAGGAAAGATAAAAACGACTGCTTCCAGGATCACCTTGCCTACCTGCACGTCCTCGTAATTGATTATCAATGCGTCTTGATTCATGGCGTTCAGAACCAATGATACGTAACCCACCTGCAGCAATGACTTTTTCGTGACGTTTTTGCCAATCATCCGTCACTGCTTGGCGCGCATTTTCGTCCGCATCTGGCGGAAGTTGCGCTAATTCCTGCGATAAACTTCCCCCCA
>DAHWEW010000032.1:0-12236 GCA_027326225.1 Legionellaceae bacterium | reverse complement strand
ACATCCCTAAGCCTTTAAAAAATCCAAAACGATTTGTGCATATTGTTTTGGATTCTCAACGTTTGGCGCATGTCCCATATTTGGAAAAATATATAATTGTGCATTGGCTAAATCTTTTGCTAAATCTTTAGCATGCTCAATAGAAATTGTGAGATCTTCAGCGCCTCCGATGATAAGAGCTGGGGTTTTGATGTCTTTGTACCAAGCATGCGAATTAAAATGCCTCAAAGCAGCAAACTGGCGTTTTTGGCCAACAAGCGTTTGTGGATAAGGATTAGATAGCATGAGCTCTATCAAAGAATGCACATTCTCTGGTTTTTTAAGAAAATCTTTTGAAAAAATCCATGGCAAGACCCCCTCTATCAATAGTTCTGGCGAAACTCCTTGTTCTCGCAATTTGATTAGCCATTGAAATGCATGTGCACTTAGCCCATCAAAAGTGAGCAATGGATTGGTTAAGACTATTTTATCCACTAACGGAGGCGCATGTTTTACCAACGTTTGGGTGATTGCTGTACCCATAGAACTAGCAATGACATGTGGTTTCTTTAAATCCAAAGCCTCGATCAATCTTGCTGTATCTGATGCCATATCTTCTATAAAATAGGCTTCATCGGGAGAATCACTGCGACCAGCTCCTCGATTGTCAAATAAAGTCACCTGGAAATGCTTTGCAAACGCAGCACGTATAGGCATCCAATAGTTCAAATCGCACGTATACCCCGCGATAAAAATAACAGAAGGTCCTTTTCCTTCTTGCTCATAATACAAATTGACTCCATTCACTTTAACAATTGGCATCATTGCTCCAAAGTAGTTCCTAAAAAAGACAATTTATGCTAAAATAGCTCTATTTTTGTTCTAGATGATATCATGTATATTTATTTTAACGGCCTATTGCTTGGCTTATCGCTCATCATGGCCTTAGGTCCGCAGAATATTTTTTTGATTCGCCAAGGGGTGCTGCGTCGTCATGCTGCCCTTTCTGCGTTGACTTGTTTTATCAGCGATCTTATTCTTATTACAGCAAGTATCGTTGGTTTGCAAGATATTCTGGCGTCTCATGACAACCTTCGAATCAGTTTGACTTGGTTTGGCGCTCTATTTCTTTTGTATTATGGGATTTCTGCTCTCAAAAGAAGTCGTCAACTAAAAGGCCAAGAAACCCTACCTACCCCCAAACATTTGAATCGTTGGCAAATCGTCATGTTGGCTTTGGGTTTTAGCTTATTAAATCCTCATGCCATCATTGATTCTTTGGTATTAATAGGTGGCAGAAGCGGCCAATTTCCAGGTTATGAACATGTCTTTTTACTCGGCGTGCTCAGCTCAAGTTTCTTATGGTTTACAGTGCTAACCTTCACCGCTTACTATTTTTCTAAGCTGTTAACTCAAGGAAGTGTTTGGCGACGCATTGAATTTTCAAGTGGGATCTTAATGATTGCTCTGAGTTTCAAGCTGGTTTTGAATCAATTGATAGCAATAAAATAGAAAGGGCCAATCAGTGTGTCGCCAATTGACCCAGTGGAATGACACATAGCAAGTCCAACCTCGCTAGTTGAATATTGCATAAGATGCGCTTCTTTGTCAACTAAAGTCCTGGCTCTGGGGCGCAATCATGGCTATCCATTCCTTAATGAGTATGGGCTTTATCATGTGAGCGCATGTGTGCCAGAGATGAGGAGTCGGCCCATTGAATCGCCGTAAAAAGCTCACCATTTGGAGCAAGCATGTTATTGCCATTTTTAATTACAGCTAACCCCAAGTCCACGCATTTATCAACGATGAGATAAGCCCTTCCTTCTTTGGTCCCTAACACATAAGAAGGAGGCAACCAAGTTCCTGCTGTATTTGCACCAGCTAAGACGAGTCGATTCACGCATGAAAGTGTCGTGGGCTGGGAGTAAATCAATGCGGGGGTTGAGCCATCTGGTTTAACCACCTTATAGAATATCCCGTTGGTTCCATCTACAGGAGTGATGCCATTGAGAAATGATTCCCCCCCATAAGAGGCAAAACGCTTACCATCTGGAAAACTGACTGTTTTGCCGTTGGTCATCACACCAATTTCTGCGCTGCGCCAACTGGAGGGGAATACCAGCGCGACTTGCTGACTTTGGGCAAGTTGGTAAGGATCGGTATTTTGATTTGATTGCGCTAACGCAATTTCAACAATATTGGTTAGCGACTGATGAACCATCAGAAATTTTTTCAACTCTTTTTGGGGATTAGGTATCTCAAATTTTCCTTCGGTATTTTTCAATTGAGGCACTAATTTCATCAAACCTTCAGTAGAGCACAAGTCATCAGCCACATTTGCATAGGTCAGACCACTCAGAGTCACCATGAAAACAAAAATATAGAACACTTTCACAAAAAGAAGCTCCTATGCATGATTTTAGAAAAAATTACTATACCCAAGATATTTCAAAATAGCCAACCATGGTCGAATGGGTCGGATTGCCATTTTATTTGGCTTTTAATTTTAGGCGTAAGAAGAGGAAAACGATGGGAGAGGCCATTAATAATCCCCCAAGAACGAAAGAAGCAATTCCTGTATACCAATCCAGTACACCGTCTTCGTAAGCAGCGTAATAAATCCAGCTTGATATGGGTAAAAATAGAATGATGGAAGTAATGACCCCTGGGGAGATAACACGTTGAAACACCGTTGGTAAAATATGAAAAAAGATGGCATTAATCACCATCAATGCTGGGATAATCAAACCAAAGGCGGGAATTTTCCAGCCAACCATTGCGGCAGCAATAGCAATAAACATCACCATCATATTCGTAACATCAAAGATACTCCATTCTACGTTGGCTATATGGAGCTTTTCTTGAGCCCACGTTTTCCAGTCTAATATTGCTTCTTCTAAAACATGTACAGAATAGGCAGCTAGTGGTAACCATAATAAATACTCGTGCATAATAGAGCTCCCTCTCTTCTTTGGGCCTGAGTTAGGGGGATCACTGACCACAGTCGTTGTGACATGATCCATTTTACCGATAGAAACCCCTGATACACCAAACATCAACATGACCGACTAATCATAATGAATGATAAACCTCTAAGTAAAGTCAACTTATTTTTCTTATCAAACCCAAGAATAACGAACGGTATCTTGTTCAATTGAGCACGTCACTTGTTGCACAGCCATGCTTGCTTGATAATCGCTTTGGAATGCATGTATCTTAACTAATGCATCAAATATTTTTTCAATAGGGGATTTATGGCCGCTCTTTCGCTCTACTTGCTGTGCATATAGGGCAAACATGCTCAATTGACTGGCTTGGTTGGAAGAGAGCATCAAAAGCTGCTCATTTTGAGTAAAGGTTGTCTTTCCTTATCAAAAAAAGAAGGGGCATTACCAATTGTAAAAATTAATATATTCACTTTTCAACTATTACTCCACATAGTTATCCACAATATCAGCCATGAACCAACCCATCATTATTTTTAATTTATACATTAAAATCAATCAGTTAATTTAAGGCGTTGAATTATAACCCAAAAAATCAAAATAGTTATTCACATATTCAAAGTGAATATTATCGTAGCAAAACGTGAGAAGATGCAACGATGCTCTGAGCGTCATTTTCAATTTGTCGTTCTTTTTATGATACGATGATCTCATATTTAATAACGCTATCGCATGAGTCTTTCATATGAGCCATATTATTGAACGTAAACCACTCACGGAATTTACTGAAAAAGCATACCTAGACTACTCTATGTACGTTATTTTAGACCGAGCCTTGCCTCATATTGCTGATGGATTAAAGCCTGTACAACGGCGAATTGTTTATGCCATGTCAGAGCTTGGACTGAAAGCGTCATCTAAACATAAAAAATCGGCGCGTACGGTTGGGGATGTGCTCGGTAAATTTCATCCTCATGGGGATGTGGCTTGTTATGAAGCCATGGTGTTGATGGCTCAACCCTTTTCTTATCGGTATCCTTTTGTTGATGGACAAGGCAATTGGGGTTCACCAGATGATCCAAAATCGTTTGCTGCGATGCGCTATACTGAAGCACGTTTATCAGCCTATGCAGATTTGTTGTTATCAGAATTACAGCAAGGCACAGTCGATTGGGTGGATAACTTTGATGCTACCCTAGAAGAACCTTCCTTACTGCCAGCTCGACTGCCCAATGTATTGTTAAATGGAGCGATGGGAATTGCAGTTGGGATGTCTTCTGACATCTTGCCACACAATTTAACTGAGGTAGCCAATGCTTGTATTCATTTGCTCGACCATAAGGAAGCAACACTTGACTCAGTCTTAACGTTCATACAAGCACCTGATTTTCCCACTGAAGCGGAAATCATCACCCCAGTCGATATGATTCGTACTCTTTATGAAACAGGACATGGTTCTATTAAAATGCGGGCTATCTATCATATTGAAAAGCATCATATTGTCATCACAGCCTTACCTTACCAAGTATCCGGCGCTAAAGTCGTTGAACAAATTGCCCTACAAATGCAACAAAAAAAATTACCCATGGTTGAAGATTTGCGCGATGAATCTGATCATGAGCATCCCACCCGACTAGTCGTGATTCCGCGTTCAAATCGAGTTGACATGGATGCATTAATGTCACATTTGTTTGCTACAACAGATCTGGAGCGAAGTTATCGAGTCAACTTCAACATGATTGGTCTAAATGGTAAACCAGGCGTTAAAAATTTAATGGCCATTTTGCAAGAATGGTTGGTCTTTAGATTAGAAACGGTTAAACGACGCTCACAGTTTCGCTTAGATAAAGTCTTAGAGAGACTTCACATTTTAGAAGGATTGTTGATTGCTTTTCTCAATATTGATGAAGTCATCGCCATCATTAGAGAAGCAGAAGTACCTAAAGAGGCTTTGATGTCTCGTTTTCAACTGACGGAACGTCAAGCGGAAGCCATTCTTGAAATCAAATTGCGCCATTTGGCTAAGCTTGAAGAAGTCAAACTGCGTGCAGAACATGATGAGTTGAGTGCCCTTCGGGATCATTTGCAACAGATATTAGCAAGCGAACAGCGTCTTCGTGCGCTCGTTAAAGAAGAAATCATCGCGTCCCGTGATTTATATGGAGATAAAAGACGCTCTCCTGTTGTGTCACGACAGGAAGCTCAAGCATTGAGGGAAGAAGATATCCTTCCGAACGAACCCATTACAGTCATTCTTTCTGAAAAAGGTTGGATCCGTGCAGCAAAAGGCAACGATATCGATGGACAGAAAATCAGTTATAAGTCAGGAGATGTGTTCAAAGCCCAAACCAATGCGCGCAGTAATCAACAGGTGGTGTTTTTTGATAGTGAAGGCAAAGTATATACGTTGCCAGGCCACGTATTACCATCTGCGCGAGGTCAAGGTGAGCCGCTATCTGGCAAACTCAATCCAGGGGATGGCGCCTTCTTTGCTACATTAATCAGTGGGGAGCCAGAAGATTGGGTCTTATTGTCTAATGATGCAGGATATGGTTTTTTAACCCAGCTCAAAGAGTTGTATGTTAAAAACCGTAATGGCAAAGCGTGTCTTCGGTTGCCCACAAATAGCCTAATGTTGATGCCAAGGATTTTAAACGCCAAAGATACTGCACAGGTGGCTTGTGTGACTAATACAGGGCGACTGTTGATTTTTTCAGCCAATGAATTACCAGAGTTGACTCGGGGCAAAGGCAATAAATTAATCAATATTCCCACAACCAAAGCCTTGGCACGTGAGGAATTTGTCATTGACGTACAAATATTGTCTCTGAATGATGCTCTAACTGTGCATGCTGGAAAACGTCATTTTACCTTGAAAATGGCTGATCTTTTGCACTATAAAGGAGAGCGCGGTCGACGAGGAAATCGCCTACCTAGAGGGTTACAAAACGTGACATCATTGCAGGTGGTGTGCAACAAAGAAACCTTGGTGAACTAAGAACCTGTCTTCACAGTCGCTAGGCTGAGATGAAATGGGTTGATTTTAGAGGACCGTAGCGCAGCATACAGAGGAGTATGTGAGCAACGGACCGCAGAAAATCAACCCATTTCGGCCAGCCTAGTAGACGGTGAAGACAGGTTCTAAGAATGACGTCCTGATTGCGCTGGTTTTGGCTTGGTTTCATAAATAAGTTATGATGTGCCCTTTGTAGCAAAAGGTTTTATTATGTCAACGATGAACGCACCTACTCATTTGCCAAAGTATCAAACGGTTTCTGATGCCATTCATAGCTTATCTCTTCCCATATCTGCTAGTGAATTGCATGGGGTATTATGTGGTTATTTATGTGCTGGGGCTATTCATGAGGGAGAAAGTTATATACGTGCTTTGATGACCAATAAAAATGATAAAAGTCAACGAGGCGCCTTATTGGCACTTTTTGGAGTATATGCGATTAGCCAGCAACAGATTACGAATTTTGACTTTGCTTTTCAATTGCTCATTCCTGAAGATGATCACTCACTAATCGAGCGTGCCAAAGCATTTAGTGAGTGGTGTGAAGGATTCACTCAGGGCATGACGTTATCTGGAGTGAGCTGCGATTCGTTACATGAAGAAGATGCTCAAGAAGCATTGCAGCATTTGACGGAATTCGCAGAACTGGACTATCAGGCACTTCATATCGATGAAGAAGACGAACAAGCGTTGATGGAAGTAAGTGAATATGTCCGTATGGCTGTGTTGCATATTTATAGCGACATAAAAGCACAACATACAAATAATGGCCAATCTGAAACAGCCCATTAAAAGGATTTTTTGATGATACCGCTAATCGAATATCAAAAACGCAGACATCATTTGGCGATGAGCCTTCCTAAAGATGCCATAGCTGTTATTCCTGCTGCCAG
This sequence comes from Legionellaceae bacterium, assembly GCA_027326225.1. GTDB lineage: Bacteria > Pseudomonadota > Gammaproteobacteria > Legionellales > Legionellaceae > DAHWEW01. The sequence continues at coordinate 5,403 of DAHWEW010000032.1, read as the reverse complement.
TGAAACAGTCCGAAATGGCGATGCGCATTATCGATTTCGTCAAGACAGCGATTTTTATTATTTGACTGGGTTTAATGAGCCGGAGGCATTGCTTTTGATCACCGGTGGTCGTGAAAGCGTGTCTATTTTATTTAATCGTGCCCGAGATCCACTTCAGGAGCAATGGGTGGGTCGTCGCTTAGGCCAAGATGAAGCATTAACCACCCTAGGTGTGGATGAAGCCTATCCCCTATCAAGCCTTCAAGAACAGCTGCCAGAATTGTTATCAGGAAAAAGAACCATCTATTATTCAATGGGTCGTTATCCTCATTGGGAAAAACAGTTGTTCAAAGCCTGGCAAACAGTAAAAGGAAAGATTCGACAAGGCATCGTTGCAGCTGAGTCATTCACCGATCTCGCCCCAATCATGGGTGAGATGCGACTTTTTAAAAGCCCCGCTGAAATTGTACTGATGCAAAAAGCAGCCCAGATCTCAGTTGCTGCCCATCTTCGTGCCATCCAATCCTGTAACAAAGCCTCTCACGAATATCAATTGCAAGCCGAACTCCTTTATGAGTTCACTCGCCAAGGCGCTATCAATGTGGCTTATGAACCGATCGTAGCAGCAGGCGCCAATGCTTGCGTTTTACATTACACCAAGAATGACGCACCTTTACGCAGAGGTGATTTGGTGTTGATTGATGCGGGTTGTGAATTTGAAAACTATGCAGCAGATATCACTCGTACCATTCCATTGAGTGGGCGCTTTAGTCCCGAGCAACGATTGATCTATGACTTGGTCCTGCGTGCACAGAGTGCAGGTATTGCCGCCGTCAAACCCGGTGTCCCTTGGAATGCCATCCAACAAACAATGGTCCATATTCTAACCGAGGGTTTGGTCGACTTAGAAATATTACAGGGTACAGTGGATGAATTAATCGAGCAGGAAGCCTATAAACCATTTTATATGCACGGATCCGGTCATTGGCTTGGATTAGACGTTCATGATAGTGGTTCATATAAAACTGAGGGGCTTTGGCGATCTTTAGAACCTGGAATGGTACTCACCGTTGAACCAGGATTATATTTCAGTCCAACACTTTCTCATATCGATAGTCGTTGGTTGGGAATTGGTGTACGAATTGAAGATGATATTCAAGTGACCAAAGAAGGGGGGGTGAATTTATCCAAAGAATTACCTGTGGCAATAGACAGTCTTGAGGCCTTAGTTCGTGGATGAAAAACAAGTAGATATCCTCATCGTTGGTGGTGGTTTAACGGGTGCCACATTAATGCTTGCCCTGTCGCAATTAGGCTATCGTACCTTATTAGTAGAATCCCATCCTTTTTCAAACCGTACCCAAGCTGATTTCGATGCTCGTTCCTTAGCGTTAGCGCCTGCCAGCATTCGAATTCTTGACATGCTAAATATCTGGCCTGAATTGAAAAAACATGCCACAGCCATTAACACCATCCATATCTCCCAGCAAAAAGGATTTGGCAGTGCTCTTTTGCAGGGTGAAAAAGATAGCCCCCTTGGCTATGTTGTTGAAATGCAATATATCAATCACGCGCTTTATCGTCTGCTGCAAAAACATCACATCTTAGCACCGGCTACCCTAACAGCCATAAATCCCATGGATGGAACAGCCATTATCAGCTCCAAAGAGGGTCAACACACCATCACCGCAAGTCTGATTGTTGCTGCAGATGGAACAAACTCATCTGTCCGACAATTGTGTGGTTTAGGTACTCGAGTGAAGGACTACCATCAACATGCCATTGTTGCCAATATTGGCTTAGCACGTTCCCATCAAGAGCAAGCTTTTGAACGCTTTACTGCTCATGGTCCGATGGCCTTACTACCCATGATGGGACTGAAAACCGCTTTGATTTGGGCGATGCCTCCTCCTGATGCAGAGCAATTGATGGCAAAAAATGAACTCGATTTTTTGCGCGCTTTACAGCAAGCCTTTGGCTATCGTTTAGGACGATTCGTAAAAGTCGGGCGGCGAGTTGTTTATCCTCTGCAACAAGTGATCATGCCAGAACAGACCTTAGGGCGAGTGGTTTTTGTTGGGAATGCTTTGCACACCCTACACCCCGTTGCAGGGCAAGGATTTAATTTAGGTTTACGTGATGTTGCATGCTTAGCTCAATACATTAGCCAAGAAGGTCTCACAAGAGACATGACGCAACACTATATAAAAGCAAGGCTTTGTGATCAACAAGCGATCATACGTTTTACGGAAGGCTTGATAAGCATCTTCACTCAGCGCATACCAGGCGCCATGATGATGCGTGCCATGGGTTTAATTGCACTTGATCATATCTCTTTCTTAAAACAAGAGCTTGCCCATTTGGCCCAAGGGTTTTCAGGCATTGCTCCCGATCTGGTCTCAAACATTCCTTTAATGCGAAAGGAGCATCCATGAGTTCAACATTCGACGTCATTGTCATTGGCGGCGGTATTGTAGGCTTAAGTGCAGCCATCGCCATGAGCCAACATGATTTTTCTGTAGCACTGATTGATAAAAGTGCTCTAAGCACCGATACTTTGGCGCTTGACCCTCGCGTATATGCCATTAATCAAGCCTCAGAATCTCTATTCAAAGAACTTGGCGTATGGGATCACTTAAATAAAACCCGTGCGTCTCCCTATCGGCATATGCATGTTTGGGATAGTGTTTCTCAAGCTGAGATTGATTTTGATGCGAGGATGATTGCAACGGATAAACTCGGCACCATTCTTGAAGAATCGATATTAAAGGAGGCTTTATTACATCAATTGTCTAAAGAAAATATTGTTTTGTTTGAACAGAGTCAAGTCACAGGCATACAACTCTTGCCTGATGAAGTCCAAATTGCTTGTAATGACCAAATGAGGCGTGCTCAACTACTCATCGTCGCTGACGGGGCAAACTCCTTTGCACGACAATTACTTGGGGTTTCTTTAACCAGTTGGTCATACCATCAAGATGCGATAGTCACCCTCGTTCATACTGAAAAACCGCACCAACAAACAGCCTATCAAGTTTTTCTAAAAGAGGGGCCATTGGCCTTCCTCCCATTGGCCGACTCGCATCAATGTTCTATTGTATGGTCAACATCAAAAACTCATGCTGATCTGTTGATGAATTTAAATCCTCAAAAATTTTCAGATGAATTAACTCAAGCGTTTGAGCATCGATTAGGCATCTGTCGCGCTGCAGATAAAAGACATTTATTTCCTTTACACATGCGTCATGCCAAACAATATAGTGGCCCTCGTTGGTTATTGATGGGAGACGCAGCACATACCATTCACCCCCTAGCAGGTCTTGGCCTGAATCTTGGATTAGCTGACTTACAAGCCTGGATGAAACATCTAAATGAACATCACCACTTTTGGTCACCTAAACTATTGGGAGCCTATCAACGCCAACGAAAATATGCCGTATGGCAAATGATTTTATTAATGGAAGGCCTGAAAACTGCATTTAACCCATCCCTACCTCCCATACCTACCCTTCGCGGTCTTGGCATAAAGGCTTGTAACCGATTGTTACCCATCAAAAGACGAATGATTGAACTGGCAACATCCAATACCCTGTATTAATTTTTATATCCATGATAAAATACGCACCTTGGTGCTCTAGAATAAAACATTAAAATTGGAGATTTTTCATGAAATTCACTGGGTATGCTTTATCGTTGATGTTAATAAGTGCTGGCGCCATTGCACAAGATATGAAAATGGTTGGAACCGTCGATCATACCATTAGATCATCTGGATCTTACTCTGCAATGACTTCCTCCTCACCTATCCGTCATATTCGGTTTATGCAGATAGAACTGTCACCACATGCCCAACAGATCTTCAAAAATCGTGCCCAAATAGAGTTACAATCGCTTCAATCTCCTTCTGTCAATCAAGCCGGATCAGGTAGCAAAGTTCAGCTGGACATGGGAAATGTTCCCGTTCTTGATCAAGGGGGTTATGGATCTTGCGTTACTTTTGCCAATACCGCAGCGCTAGATGCAGCTCTCAATCAAGGAGACTACATCAGTCAAGTATGCTTATTACAGTTAGGCAGATACGTAGAAAATAACGGCTACTCTCCAAGTGGCTGGAATGGATCGACAGGCGGCATCGTGCTAAATACCATCAGTGATTTTGGTGTCATCAGCAAGGCGCAACAAAGAACCAATGGTTGTGGAGGATTAACAGAATACCCAAAAACCGGAGGGGGAGAAACAGCTCCTGGAACTGAAATGTCTCCAGCAGATTATCATCAAATGAGTGAGCAACTATTCAACGAAACGATACTCTGGTCTCCTATTTTAGATTTCTATCAAACTCTTTTAGATAAGCCTGTTCTGGAGGATACCTTAAACCAGGTAAAATCTGCCTTAAATGCTGGTGATCGCCTCACCTTCGGCGTGCTCTTACCCTCTATCGATAGTGGGTTGGCAGGCGCTGTTGGTAAACACCATTCAGCCAATGATAGCTGGGTGTTAACGCCTGAAATTGTAAAAGATATTGACAAATCCTATCCTGATATGCCGGGACACGAAATGATCATCACCGGTTTTGATGATGATGCTGTGGCCGTGGATAACCATGGTAAATCACATATTGGCTTACTCACCCTACGTAACTCTTGGGGTACAAGATATGGCGATAATGGTAATTTTTATATGTCTTATGATTACTTCAAAGCCTTGGCGGTAGAGGTTCAGCGGATTAGAAATCACTCTTTATTGGATTAATAAAAAGTGCTAAGCCCTTTCTCATCAGGGAGACAAGGGCTTAGTCTGTGATTTTTAACTATTTGGGTTCAATCACCGTCAGATTACCATCAAAGGTAATCACACCCAGCAAGATAGCATTAATCAACCGATTGATATTCACCTTATAATAACTACTGCGATACAGCGGATTACCGGAATAAGGATCAGCAACCACCACGTGCCGTTTCTTAGAGTCGTAGCCACAAAGGATCACAAAATGCCCACAAGGTGTGCCACGAATATCATCGTAAACGGATTTACCTTCTTCGGTAAACGCCTCCCTGATATTCCAATATAAATTGGTGGCACTTAAGCCCGAAATAACAGGGATATTATTCTTGAAGAATTTGTTTAATAGTCTAACACTTAAGGGGTAAGCGCAAATTTTTCCACCTAATTTTAGGTACTCTACAATCGCATGAGTTGCATTGGTAATATACGTATCATTTTTGGCATGCATCTGCGCTTCTAATTTATCTATTAATAACTTATTATCGGCCTCTCCGTTTATGAACCAGCTGGGGTCAAATATAACCAAGCTATTGATATAAATAGTCGCCTTAAATCCATTCTGCAGCGCGTGCTTGCCAATCGAAATACAGAATGTTCCCCCAGAAGGAGATCGGTCAATCGTTTTGATCACTGATTCAA
>DAHWEW010000329.1:0-2667 GCA_027326225.1 Legionellaceae bacterium | reverse complement strand
TTTGGACTGAGGTTTAATTTAATTGCGGGAATTTACAACTATGAACTGAATACGTAGGGTTTGGAAAGAACTCTATTGTTGCAACAACCGAGCTGTATGCCCCGCCTGAGTATAAAAATGGCACTCGAGAAACGATGCTTGATGCCGAAAAATTGATGAGTTACCAAATCGGCTTAGCTTTGTATGACTATTTGGTTCTACCCGAAATGCCTAAAGATGAACATGAAAAACCTTGGTGCGAAAAAACTCTGGATTTTGAACACCCTATCTTTAGAACCATGCTTGGTCCAAGAGTACAAGCACTCATTGAAGCCACTACAAAGCCAGACCCTACAGAAAGACTCGGACTTTTGGAAGCGATGAAGGAAGTGGCAGACATTCAAGTCTTACTCAAATCCCAAACTGTCAGTATGTATGCTCGTCTCGGAGTTATGACTGATTCGGTCAAAGGTAGCACAACAGAAGAGACCGAATCAGTTGACGACAGTCTTGAACCTGATGAGCTGTCACTTGACTCGAATCAACCATTACCAGACCAATTACATTATCAACACGCTACATTATCCAATGTTGACACGCGCACACACCGATTTCCAGCCCATGCCACAATAAACATGAAAGACGCCCACCAGTTACTAGTGGGTGATGCATTAAAGTCTGCCATTCTTGGTGATTTTAAAAAAACATTAGATGACATTCACGATCCAGAAGCGTTACTTGCTCACATTGAAGATTTTAAAAAGAAAGAGGACTATAAAGTCCTAACCAAAGGACAGGGGTTGAGCAAATGGCTACCTGTAAAAACAGGAGCGGTCATTGCCTTCGAAAAACTCTGTGATGAGGCAAAAAATAGAGTGCAAGCGGCTCAAAGAACGCCACCAAAATAGAAAGAGAATAAACGATGAAACCCTTTGAAGAATTACAAGAGTATGCAATGAATCTTGGCACACCACAGGATGTCTTAGAGCATCTCACCCCCATACAATATGCTGCCAAATATGGCAACTTAGCGTTTCTTGAAGAACATTTAGCAACACAAGATGAAACAGAAAAAGAGGCTCTATTGGCTTTAAAAAATAAGGGAGGTGGACTCACAGCACTTCACTTAGCCGCTTTTTATGGCCAAGTGGAGGTCGTTAATCTATTGTTAAATTTAGGCGCCTGCGTTGATAGCTTAAGCCAGTTACAACGATTGCCTATTCAATCCGCTTTTAGTCATCTCAACTCCAAAACCACCATTATGAAACTATTTCATTTATTAAATAAAGAGGCGCGTCTTCTCTTGCATGCTGACTTTAATGGAGATACTGTAGCTCACCTTTCGGCCCTTCTAGATATTCCTGAAATACTCAACACGCTTCAACGCTCACATGAAGCCTTGTTTCTTAAAAAAAATAATCAATCAAGGACGCCCCTATTGGTAGCTATCTGTCACCAATCAAAAACCTCATTACCTTTGTTATTAAACAATAAGGCCATCACCATTAAAGACTGCAAAGAGCGCAATGCCTTACATTATGCGACACTATTTGGAACCACAGACTGCATCTCAATCGTCCTGCCTCATTTTGATATCAATGCACCAGATGGTGAAGGCTCTACCGCTATCGAATTTGCAATGACCCTACATGATGCAACAAAAATCAAATTATTACAGGAAGCTGGTGCACACATCAGAGTGCAGCGTGGTTATACCTGAATTGACATCAAGTAGTTCGGAATGTATTAGGACCTACGCATGTAAAGCCTAGATTCATTGACCAAATTTAGGATATCATCAAGCTTAAACGGATTGATTAACACCTGAATGATGAAACGCGTCCCTATCCTTTGTGTTATTTGGCTCCTCTCTTTTTTCCTGTCATCTTGTGGACAAAATGGCCCCCTTTATCTTCCAAAACCCGAACCACAAACCAAACAGAAAAGAGCGCTTTGATGAACCTTCAATTTACAAAAATGCATGGATTAGGGAATGATTTTATGGTCATAGATGGCATCAACCAAAACATTCATCTGACCGAACATGACATTGTCTCCTTGGCAAATCGCAATAGAGGCATTGGCTTTGATCAATGCTTACTGGTTGAGAAGAGCCAAGAACCAGGTGTTGATTTTTTTTATCGCATTTTTAATGCTGATGGCAAAGAAGTGGGGCAGTGCGGAAACGGGGCTCGATGTCTTCTTCGTTTTGTCTACAATTATGGATTGACAAAAAAACACTCTATCACAGTGAAGACTCGAACAACCACAATGGAATTACATCTGAATTCAGATCATACAGTCACCGTTGATATGGGTAAACCAAAGCTCAAACCACAAGAGATCCCAGCCAATTTCCCCAACCAAGCTCCGTTTTATGAATTGACTTATGGAGTGGGCGAAATAGCTCAGATCCATGCCATCAACGTTGGTAACCCTCATGCCGTCATGATTGTCCCTGATGTAGCAAGCATGAACCTAAACACGTTAGGAAAACAGATAAGCGAGCACCCCCTTTTTATTGAGCAAGCAAATGCGGGTTTTATGCAAATCTTGAATCCCAGCCACATTTGCTTACGGGTTTATGAGAGAGGTTGTGGTGAAACATCTGCCTGTGGGAGTGGTGCAGTTGCCGCAGCAGCCATTGGTCGACTCTATCACCAACTCAGTGAAAAAATAAAAGTGAGC
>DAHWEW010000328.1:0-2670 GCA_027326225.1 Legionellaceae bacterium | reverse complement strand
GTGCGTACAATAACAGAGGTAATTGGAATCCCACCAATGAGGCTTGCGGTTAGATTGCCAACACCTTGTGCAATCAATTCTCGATCTTTAGAAGCAGAACGTCTTTTCCTATCGAGTTTCTCACCCGCTTTGATATTTAACAAGCTTTCTAATGAAGCAACAATCGCGAGGATAACGGCATCTATATAAACTTTGGGATTAGTCCAGGCTGACCACAAGGGCGTGTGCATTTGAGCATAAAAATCAGCAAGACCCTCATGTTGAGGGATATTGACCAATTGAGGGCTATTTTGTGCAAGAGAGGTGTTGGTGAAAATAAATAAGTCATTCAACAAGATCCCTGCTATCACCACAACAATAGGTCCTGGGATGACTTGCAGCCATTTTTTCTTGGTCTTATCAAAATAGATTAAGATAGCAAAAGCCAATAGAGAAATAATCACAGCGCCATTGTTAATATGCTTTGATAAATCAAATAAAGGGGTAAGACTTAAGCCTTCATCCATATCCAATAGGTGCATTTTAAGTTCAGTGAGACTAGAAGATAGGGTAAAGGCCAGTGGCAATTGTTTGAAAATCAGCAATATCCCTATGGCACAAAGCAAGCCCTGCACTACATTTGAAGGAACATAATCTGCAATAAAACCAGCTCGTAAGCTACCTACAATAATTTGCAATAAGCCAGCGAGCATTAAGGCAAGAAGAAAAATATTAAAATCACCGAGTTCTGTAATCGCTGCCAGTACGACAGCTGCCATGCCTGCTGCAGGACCACTCACGCTGACGGGAGAGGCGCTTAAAATACCAACCACAATCCCACCAATCATGCCGCTTAAAATACCGGAGAATAGAGGTGCACCAGAAGCTAAAGCTGTTCCTAGGCATAATGGGATAGCAACTAAAAAAACAACAATCGCACTGATTAAGTCAAATCTCAGACTACGACTTTTATAAATACGCAGCTTGCGAAAATTGGACATTAAATCATCTTTCATCAATCTCATACTCTGCTAATTTATTGTATATGTGATGTTATACTAAAAACGTTGTTTTGTTAACCAGCAACGTTTCGCTAAATTTGACACCTATGTCTCTACAGGACCATACGAAGTAACTTTTCAATAACCTCGGGAAACGTCATCCCGGGGTGATTGAGAAGTTACCCATACAAACACTTAATTTGTTGCATCTTCGAAATGTTCGTCACAGGCCAGATCGGCGTTTGTAAGGATAGATTCCATAGAGTCCTGGTCGTTTTTAAGTAAGTCTTTTTCTAAGTCTCTGAAATGCCACAAGTTTTGATCCATCAATTGGCTTGGTTTGATACTTTGCAATGCGTGGAGAATATTGCTTGGGACTTTTGGGTTTTGGGCCGCTAAGGTGTCAATGAAGTGTCCTACTCGTTTGCGTGCGAGGTTTTCTTGAGAGCCACATAAGTTACAGGGAATAATAGGAAAATTCTGCTCTTTTGCATAAGCAATGATATCTTGCTCTTGCACATAACACATGGGTCGAATCACAATATGTTTCTTATTGTCACTGAGCAATTTAGGAGGCATGGAGCGAATGTCTCCATTATAAAGAATGGACATCATCAGCGTACGAATCAAATCGTCACGGTGATGTCCTAAGGCTATTTTGTTGTAGCCATGTTCTTCTGCATAACGATAAATGATCCCTCGACGAAGTCGTGAACATAAAGAGCAATACGTTTTGCCTTCGGGGATCTTTTCTTTGACAATGCTATAAGTATCTCTTGTTAAAATCTCATAGGCGATGTTTCTATCTGAAAGCCATTGTTTTAGTGCGCTATCGTCCCATCCTGGCTGAGCTTGATCCAGTGTGAAGGCAAATAACTCGAATTTATGATTCGAGCGGCGTTGTAACATTTTTAATATGGTCAGCAGGGTAAATGAGTCTTTTCCTCCTGACAAACAGACCATAACACGATCACCTTTTTGGATCATATTAAAATCAGCAATTCCTTTGCCGGTATAGTGTAATAATTTTTTTTCTAAGGCTGAAGGTACATATGTCATGGTAATAACCTAGTGATGATTTTGCTGCTTTCTCGCAGCTTGAATCAGTTGTTTGGGAGGCAGGCCATTGATGCGGGTTGTTTGGAGCCAAGCGTTGATTTCTTCAAGATCGCCTACATTCAACGTGCCAGCTAAGTATTTTAAGTTAAGGATGGAGTTGATAAAAGCATATTGATCTGATGCCAATTGGTTTTGAGCTTCAAATAATTTTTGCTGAGCATTCACCACATCGACCATGGTACGTGTGCCAGCTTGAAATTGTGCATCTGTGCTGTCAAGTGAGTTTTGTTGGGAAATAACGGTTTGTCTATCTGCTTTTATCTTACTGATGCCATCTATGATGGTATTAAACGCAATTCGGCTGTTTACGACGACATTGCGATAAATTTGCTCAAGCTGCTCACTTGAGGTTTGGAAATTATATTGTGCCTGTCTGGTTTTTGATTCCACTAATCCTCCCTGAAAGACTGGGAAGTTCATCGCCAATGCGACGGAGGTATTGATCTGATTGTTGGGTACAAAAAAGTTACTGTTAGGTCCTTGGTTTAAAGTTTGCGAGCCATTCCCTTCTAGTGATACGGTGGGCCAGCCAGTAGCTGCCTGTACTTTAATGGTTTCACGAGCTGCCTCT
>DAHWEW010000327.1:0-2671 GCA_027326225.1 Legionellaceae bacterium | reverse complement strand
GCGGCTCAATTTGTTGCAAATTGCAATATCTATTATCCACATTTGATGGTTGATCTCTTTGACAAACACTCTTTTCCTGAAAACTGTAACACAAAGAGCTTCTTTAAACATTGTCATCGGATTTTAGAGCCGGAAGGAATTATGGCATTTAATTTAGCCAATTTTAATGATCATTGGTCTTTATTTCATCGTATCAGAGAGCAATTTGGTCAAAGAACCATCTCACTCCCTGTTAAAGGGACAGCGAACCTGATTGTTCTAGCCTATCATGGCGATTCACTCAGCCCTTTATTAGAATTGTTAAAAAAAAGCGCCTGCTTAAAATTACTGACTTGGGACGAGAAGTGGGGATGTATAGGAAAAATATAATTCCTAGCTCGCCCTGTATCAAATCTCCATTAAATCTTTTTCTTTTATCACCAATATTTCTTCTACTTCAGCGATATATTTATCAGTCAACTTCTGGATCATATCACTTGCTCGTCGTTCCTCGTCTTCAGCAATGTGTTTTTCTTTCACTAAATCTTTCAATTGATTGTTTGCATCGCGACGAACATTGCGCACCGAAACGCGCCCTTGCTCTGCTTCCCCACGCACAACACGAATCATTTCTTTGCGTCGTTCTTCATTCAAAGGAGGCATCGGAACTCGAATAGCATTTCCAGCGGTGGCTGGGTTCAGACCTAAATCTGAAGTCAAGATAGCCTTCTCAACAGCGGCAACCATTGATTTTTCCCAGGGGGTAACCAACAAGGTACGTGCATCACTGCTGGTAATGTTAGCCAATTGATTTAAAGGTGTCAGCGTTCCATAATAATCAACTTGAACATGATCTAACAAACTCGCATTAGCCCTGCCAGTCCTTATTTTTGACATTTCATGCTTTAACGATTCAACTGTTTTTTTCATCCTTTTTTCAGCTTCTTGCTTGATATCATTGATCATGATTTGCTCCTACGATACTCCCAATACGCTCTCCAAGTACAATCTTTCTCAAGGCACCTGGTTCTGACAGATTAAAGACTTGTAAAGGCATGTCATGCTCTTGACACAAACAAATAGCTGTTGCATCCATGACTTGCAAACCCTTAGTTAAGACATCCCGATAAGTAAGAAACTCATAACGCTCTGCTTTGGGATTGGTCACTGGATCATCTGAGTATATCCCATCCACTTTTGTCGCTTTAAGCACTATATCGGCACCCACCTCAATCGCTCGCAAACAAGCCGCAGTATCAGTGGTAAAAAAAGGATTGCCAGTGCCTGCTGCAAAAATGACGACTTGGCCATTTCGTAAGTGAGTGATTGCTTTCCGTCGATGATAGGGATCAACAACGCCTAACATAGGAATGGCTGACATAATACGGGCGGGCAAATCTATACGCTCCAAAGCATCACGCAATGCCAAAGCATTCATGACGGTAGCCAGCATGCCCATATGATCGCCAGTGACTCTACCAAGACCCGCTCGAGACAATGCTTTTCCGCGAAATAGATTGCCCCCTCCGATAACCAAACCGACTTCAACTCCCATTTGAATCAGTTCAGCCACATCGCGTGCAATTTTATCTAGAACGGTAGGATCAATCCCAAATTGCGATTGCCCCATTAACGCTTCACCACTACACTTGAGTAAAATACGTTTGTATTTAAGCTTTGAGTGGTCAGTCATCATTGTTCACGAACCTGTGCCATCACTTCCTGAACAAAATTATCTTCTTTCTTTTCAATCCCTTCTCCGACTTCAAATCGAGTAAATGAGACCACTTCAGCATTTTTGTTTTTCATCAGCTGTCCCACTTTTATGTTTGGATCTTTCACATAAGGTTGGCCTAATAGACTGACTTCATCCAAGAACTTTGTAATACGTCCATCTATCATTTTAGCAATGATTTCTTGAGGTTTTCCACTTTCACGTGCTTGAGCTGTGAAAATTTCTCGCTCATTCTCAATCACATCAGAAGAAACTTCTTCTCGGGACACAACCAATGGACGGCTTGCAGCAACATGCATAGCGATATCTTTGGCCAATGATTCATCGGCATTTTTCAAAATAGTCACTACACCGATTTTTGAGCCGTGTAAATAAAATCCAACCACGCCATCCTTGGATGTGATCACTTGCAATCGTCTGAGTTTGATGTTTTCACCAATCTTGGCGACTAGTTCTTGTCTTTTTTGTTCTACGCTCTCTTTGTCACCTACCAATGTTTGTGAAGAAAGTGCAGCAACATCACTCACACCGGATTGTAATGCGGTTTCTGCAACTTGATTGGCAAAATGAGTGAAATTTGCATCGCGAGCAACAAAATCTGTTTCACTGTTGATTTCTAGCATTACGGCATGTTTACAATCGCTTGATCGAGCGATAACTATCACCCCTTCTGCGGCTACCCTATCCGCTTTTTTATCTGCTTTTGCTTGCCCTGCTTTGCGCATTTCGGTAATGGCGAGCTCTATGTCTCCATTGGTAGCAATTAAAAACTTCTTACACTCCATCATCCCGGCACCAGTCCGTTCACGTAATTTCATCACCATTGCGGCACTAATAGTCATAGTTGTTCCTCTGTTAAAGAGTTTTTACTTTTTGTCAGGATAACTGTTCACTTTTGATTCTTCTTAATAACTGCTTTGCTCGTTATGTAGGTTGGGCCTTGGCCCAACAATACGA
>DAHWEW010000326.1:0-2671 GCA_027326225.1 Legionellaceae bacterium | reverse complement strand
AATATCAATAATAGCGATAATGGACGAATACCACTCAATCCCATTTTAACTCCTCTTTGTACGGTTCATGAGGGCCACAACGCCGCCTGCTATGGCCGCAGTTAACGCAATATGGGCCAAATTTTCTTGATTAAGCAAGTGAAAATAACTCACCCCACTCACCATGAGCATCACCACAAACACCCCAGCACCCATACCTTTATACCAAATATGTGGACTCTCGCTCTGCTGATCTACAGTTCCTCGATTCATAATTGAGCGAATTTTTTCTTCCTTGGCAAGAAAGAGTACATCATTTAACAGACGAGGTAAATGGGGTAACTGCTCAACCAAAAAAGGGATGTTCTCACGTAAATTCCGAAACAAGGCTTTAGGACCCATTTGATCCCGCATCCACTTTTCTAAGAATGGTTTGGCTGTTACCCAAAGATCCAGTTCTGGATAAAGCTGCCGACCTAAGCCTTCCACGGCGAGTAACGTCTTTTGCAACAACACCAATTGTGGTTGTACTTCCATCTGAAAACGACGAGCGACTTGAAACAATTGCAATACCAGTAACGCAAAAGAGATGTCTTTGAGAGGTCTTTCAAAAATAGGCTCACAAACCGTACGAATAGCGTTTTCAAACTCATTCACTCGCGAGTCACGAGCAACCCATCCGGATTCAATATGAAGCTCCGCCACTCGCCGATAATCGCGGTTAAAGAAAGCCACCAAGTTTTCTGCCAAGTAACGCTTATCGTTATCATCCAAAGTTCCTACAATCCCAAAATCGATGCAGATATAACGAGGTTCCTCAGGATGCTCATATGATACAAAAATATTACCAGGATGCATGTCAGCATGAAAAAAACAATCACGAAAAACTTGCGTGAAAAAAATCTCCAATCCACGCTCCGCCAACTTCTTAATGTCTATCCCATGACTTTTTAAAGCGGAGATATCAGATACTGGAATGCCATAAATGCGCTCCATCACCAAAATATTTTCACGCACATAATCCCAGTATATTACAGGGATATAAAGCAAAGACGAATTCATAAAATTGCGCCGAAGCTGCGCGCCGTTGGCTGCTTCTCTTTGTAAATCGAGCTCTTCTAAGAGACTTTTTTCAAATTCTTCGACTATTTGTTTGGGTTTAAAACGCTTACTCTCAGACCAATATCTATCTGCAAAGTTCGCCATGGTTTTCAAAATATTTAAGTCTTGTTCTATTTTTTTTCGAATATTTGGCCGTAAAATTTTTACAACCACATCTTCTCCACTCTTTAAAGTGGCGGCATGCACTTGAGCAACTGACGCTGAAGCAAGCGGAACTTCATCAAAATGGGCAAACACATCAAAAACTGAGCGATGATAAGCGGCTTCAACGATAGCTAAAGCATCTTGACTGGAAAATGCTGGCACATTATCTTGCAGTTGACTTAATTCAACAGCAATATCAGCAGGAATGACATCAGGACGAGTCGATAAGGCTTGACCAAATTTAATAAAGATAGGCCCTAATTCTTCTAGGGCTTTTCTTAACGCCTCTCCACGACTTAATGACTCACGACGAAACCAATTCCAAGGATTTAAATAAACAATAAATCGAAAAGGGGCAAAAAGCCTGATGCTGACCACTACATTATCTAATCCATTTTTCGCCAGGATATAGTTGATATGCAAGAGTCTCAGTAATTGTCTGACAGGTTTCATGACCGTTTACTCAAAAGAAGTTTATCCACATGAGCGGCCAATCGCTCAACGGTCAGCGTTAACTCATCAATATCTTTGAAAAAATCATTCACTTCCTCTCTTGGTGGAAAAAGTCTCAGTTCTTCTTGCAAATATTCTGTCACATCATGACAAAAAGAGTCTTGGATCTGTCGTCCAAATTGAAGCCCTTGCCGCACAAAAGAGCCCACTTGGTAGGCCACCACATCTCCAGTAAATTGAGCGAGATGCCCCTCCCAATCAATATCAATTTCATCAAATAATTTTTTAACCCGCTGACCGAGTTCAACATCGCCAGATATTCTTATTTTGTCATTAAACAATGAGCGAACTTTTGACGATGGCAACAAACTCAGCCTGATTAAGCCAAGAGGCGTACTTTGAATCACGGTATCTGGATGCTTGTCATACTCTGCGCGCAATTGTATTTCACGATTGATAAAGCACATAAAAAACTGAACATTTAATGGTTTTATCACAATTTCCAATACCTTCCCATCCAGCTCGTGGATTTTGGAAGGCATGGATTCATCGAGCATCAGCGCATGATTCATGGCTTTTTGTAGTAGAGATAACGAGCCTGTTTTGATCATATTTTTCTCAATATTTATAGGCGATATGTAAAGCAACGATTCCGCCACTTAAATTATGGTAATAACAATCCTCAAACCCTGCTTTTTCAATCATTTTTTTAAGATCATCTTGCGAGGGATGCATACGAATAGACTCTGCAAGATATTGGTAACTGTCTTGGTCGTTCGCAAATAACTGTCCCAGTTTGGGCAACACTTGGAATGAATACCAATTATATACGGGTTTCAGGAAGGGCCAAACAGGAGTTGAAAACTCAAGAATCATCAGTTTCCCCCCCGGCTTACACACTCTAAACATGGCTCTCAATGCTGCTTCTTTATCGGTGACATTGCGAAGCCCGAAACCCATGATGATGCAATGA
>DAHWEW010000325.1:0-2690 GCA_027326225.1 Legionellaceae bacterium | reverse complement strand
AGAAAATGCAGTAGGTTGGGCAAAGCTTCAACCTACTGCATGACTTAACAGTTAGGAAGGCATGTCTTTTTGTAATTTTTGGGCATGCTCTAAGTGTTGTACCACAGCAACTCGGGTATCACTCAGAAATTTTTTAATGGATTCTGTTTTGGCGGTTTTCATTAACTGATTATCAATCAAATCTAAAGCGGCCTGATGTCCTTTGACCATTGCATTGATATACTCCTTAGCAAATTGATCTCCTTGTAATCCACCTAAGGTCATCATTCCTTGATTGCCTTCTGCGCTCAATTGATTAGATTCGCTACTGTTTAAGGATGCGAGATGAAAGTGATGAACCATATCCAGAAGTTGTGTCAGATTAGCACCATGTTGAACAATCATTAACTTAGCAAAACTCAAGACCTCTTTGTTGAGATTTTTGTTAGAAGCTATGGTTGCCAATAAAATTTCAGTTTTATCAATGGCCGCAATATCTGCCAATATGTTGATGTCACCAGATTGGATCCCATCTTCCTGTGCGTTTGATGCAGCAAAGGCTGGGGCGTTCAAAAAAAAGTTCATTGAAGCATAGGCTAACGCTAGAATTATATTTTTCGACAGTTTCATTGTGATTGTCCTTTCTTGAATGTTAACACTATTGTATTCCTTTTGTTCACTGTCTGTGATAAAGGAATTCCCTTATTTAGTGCGTATCAATCAGTATAGAGTGAAAAGAACATCAACAGAAGAGAATGATAGGGAATGTTACGAACCATGAGTTAAGATGGTGACGGATGCATTCTATGAAAAATCATGCTAAACGTATAGGTTGCCAATCATCATGGAGAATAGAAAATGGATAAAATTAAATCTGTGTTTACTGCGACAGCTGAAGCCACCGGAGGACGAAATGGTCATACTGAAAGCACCGATGGTTCAGTGAGCGTTTCATTGTCTCTTCCTAAAGCAATGGGAGGCTTAGAAAAGCCAAACACCACAACACCTGAGCATCTCTTTGCAGCAGGGTATGCTGCATGTTTTGGGGGTGCTTTAGATTTTGTAGCGCGTCAACATCAAAAAGATGCTTCAAAAGCTGTAGTCACTTGTGAGGTTTCCATTGGACCACGAGAGAAGGGCGGTTTTGGACTGGCTGTTATGATGAAAATTAAGGATAAAACATTGCCTCAATCGGAGCTTGATAAGTTGGTTCATGAAGCCCATGAAAAAATATGTCCTTATTCACATGCAACACGTGGGAATGTTGAAGTGAATTTTGAAGTTCATGGCGTTTAAGTCAGTACATATAAAAGAACATTGCTCGTTAGGCATCCAATGACTCTGTCATCCATCGGAATGCCTACGTGTACCGGGTAGATAAGCCACGGTACACGTAGGGCTTATAGGGCATAAAGCGATATCGCTTTAGAGCGAGAAGGATTTCAATGAATACTGCGTTTGATCATGAATTCTATATCGTCATTAGCGTGTATGTACCTGATTTTTATGCCAGGATTGGTGTGAGTAAACGCGCGAAACACTTCATCGACAAATCCTAGTCAATTTTACAAAAAAGGCTAAAGTTGAGGTCAACAGGCCTATAGTTAAGTGTCAATAATTTAGTCAAAATAAATGATTTTGGTTATGATTCCCATTCCATAGGCACGCATGCAATGTCATTAGATGAGCAATGCAAGTAATAATCAAAATGATTATAATATAATCTTTATATTGATTTAATTATCATTTATGATATGATTTCCACCATTTTAAAACCAAAGTGAGTCATATTATGCCATTCAAGAACGCAGAGATCTTAGCTAAAGAAGAAGCAGCTAAAGCCAAAAAGCAAGAAAATATAAATAGTTACCATCAGTATTTACATGATCTAAGGGAAATAAGTTTAGATCATAATGAAAAACTAGCTGAGCTTCGAAATCAATTACTAGAAAATATAGAGCGAGTTCGGCTTGAGGAAGAAGATAACGAATCTCGCTTGCTGCAACTCATCGAACGTTTAGTCATGGTAAAACAGTATCTGACCATTAACGAAACCAGTATCAAAGAGGACCTAAAGGCTTTTACGGAAGAAATGAAAACCATTGAAGCCACTCATTTAGCGAATAATCTCGGTCTGACCATAGGTCTCGTTTTATGCGCATCTACCATGGGCGCTGGGCTATTTGGTGCTTTTCAATTTGCATACTTCCTTCATGTCATGGTAGCTGCAGGTGTCCTTGGTGGGCCTGTTGGTTTGCTACTTTCAGCTATGATATTGGCCATAATGATGACAGCGATGGGTTTATTATTGGCCTCATGTTACATTTCACAACTTCCAACAAACAATGTGCAAGCTTTAAATAGCAATATCCAAGAGATTCGGGAAGTGGTTGAAGCAGGCCTTGATGATGATCAAAAAGCACAGCTACTTGATCTTAAAAACACTCCAGTGGTATCTGCTCAGGCTGTTAGTGCAATGGGTTTGATTTCTCGCAAAATAGAAGAATTAGCTTGCGATGCAGATACGGCATTTGCGAGAGAAAGTGCAGATGACAAGATAGTCGCGTTCAAGGAACTTCACAGAATACTTGATGCAGAAAGTGATAACTATCTAGAAATACGCGAAAAATTCAATGATTAGAGTTCTTTCCAAACCCTACGTATTCAGTTCATAGTTGTAAATTCCCGCAATTAAATTAAACCTCAGTCCA